>JABJAN010000036.1 GCA_018666135.1 Alphaproteobacteria bacterium
AGCGCTTCATGTGCATCATTGCCACCAGCATCAACACACGTATTAGCCCCATGTTCAAGGCAAGCCGAGAATTTGCTTGTATCAATGTCAACAGCTGTTACATGACAATTTGCCCATCGAGCCATTTTTAACATTTGAATGCCGAGCCCCCCTCCAGCACCAAATACGGCAACCCGCTCAAGAGCAGCAACTCTACCTCTTCGAAGCACTTTATACGGAGTGGCAATCGCATCACAAATCACCCCTATTTCAGCTGGATTCTTATAAATATCAAGTGTTTCTGGAATAGGTACGAAATTCTTGGCTGGTAATTTTATGTATTCTGCATACCCCCCATCGCAGGCTCTGCCAATGTAGCCACCAAAATTTTCACATAATGTTTGGCGGTTAATCAAACAATATTTACACTGTCCACACGTTAGGTAAAAATAAGCAGTTACAGGCATGCCAACGGTAAGATTGCCGCAATCGCCATTAACTTCCACTATTTCTGCTGCAATTTCATGACCTAATATTCTGGGGAATGGAATGGCAGAACGCCCCGCTTTAACGTGTTGGACAGTAAGACCTGCCCCACAGGCAAGAATCTTTGCCACTGCCTCACCAGCCGCTGGGATAGGGTCAGCAACTGTCTCAAGAGAAAATGGCTGGTTAGGACCATGAGACACAAGTGCTTTCATTTTATTGTCCTTTAGTTTTTACAGAAGATTGAATTTCCAAAATATGGCTCTCCAGATTATCTGTTAAATCTATTGCTTCTCCTGTGAATGCAGAAGCGTCCATTGCCATTGTAAGCACTAAATTTCTATGTCCGTCTTTGGCAGTTGCATGTGGTGTTGACTGCCCGGTAATCAGACGCTGATACCAAGAATTTGTCTCTTCGCGCATGGGTCCCCACAGCTGTCCGCCATAAATGTCACCAGGAGGGTAGGAAGTAAGAAAATCAACATGTCTTTGTGGAGGCTCAAAACCGTGAGGAACATATCCCCCGCCTTGCGATTTGGTACTTGCTAGCACTAGGTCGCGATGCGTATCCTCAATATCAATCACACCTTCAGTACCAACAATTCCAATTTCCAAACCATAAACCGAACCAGGCCAGACCTGAGGTAATGCCCAGCTGATATTCATGCTGAAAATTGTGCCATCATCCATAGTAAATATACCGAAAGTTGCATCTTTTGTTCCATATTGAGATAGCGATTTATCAACAGATTTAGCAAAGATTTGAGCTGGTGTTTTACCTTCTAATAACCATAGTGACATATCAAGGCTGTGTGTGCCTGATACTACCATAGGCGTAAGATTTTGGCGCTCATTGGTACGTCTGACAGTAGCAATTGGAACCATGGAGTTCATAAAAGCACGCGTAACAACAGAAGTTACATCGCCAATTCGACCATCTTGTAGGCGCTGTTTTACGGTTAGGAAACGCCTTCTAAAGCGCTGAGTATAGCCCATAACGGCATCTATTTCTGCTGCTTCTATAGCAGCCAAAATTTTTGCTGATTCTTGTATATCAGTTGCCAGCGGTTTTTCGATAAACAAACTAGCGCCAGCTTCTATAGCAGCCATAGTTGGTCCAAAATGATGATTTTCATCAGTTGCTATAATTACGGCATCAACCTCGCTTCGGGAGAGTAGTTTGTTATAATCATCTGTAAAAAAATCAGCATTCGTATCCTGTTGCAAAGATTTGCCAAGTTCTGTGTCAATATCACATAGACCAATCCATCCAATGCCAGGATAATCTCGTGCCATGATAGCTCTTATCCTGCCAATAGCACCACACCCAATGATAGCAAGTCCAATTTCTTTTTTCCCTGTATTAGTCATCTTCCCAATCCCCTGATACTGTAATTCACTGTTTTTTTTATTTTTAAGGCTAATGATTTTTGGCGAGTTCTGCAATATAATGATATGAAGCGCGAAGCCCCATAGCTTCCCCCCCTTTTGGTCTACCTGGTCTGCTTGAAAGATTCCACGCCATAACATCAATATGTGCCCAATTTAATGTCTTACCAATAAATTTCTGTAAAAATAAAGCAGCTGTTATAGCTCCGCCATACCCAGATTGCCCGGTGCTTGAAATCGCAGATGTGCCTGTTTTTAAGTATCGTTCATAAGGTGCAAATAGGGGTAGCTGCCACATTGGGTCATCTGTTGCCTCGCCAAATTGCATTAAGTGTTGGGCTGTCTCACTTTTATTACAGAATAATGCAGGACATTCAGTTCCAAGAGCTACTCTTGCAGCGCCTGTAAGGGTTGCAAAATCAATCACAAAATCTGGATTATCCTGTTTTGCATGGTGCAAGGCATCTGCTAATACCAATCTTCCTTCAGCATCAGTATTGCCGACTTCTACCGGAATACCAGCCGCAGTATCAATAATATCCAGTGGTCTCATAGATTTATCAGATACAGAATTCTCAGCTGCTGGTATTAAAACACGTAATTGCACTGGCAGTTTTGTCTGCATAATAGCATAGGCAAGCCCAAGCGCATGTGCAGCTCCGCCCATATCCTTTTTCATAATTTCCATTGCCTTAGACGGCTTTAGGTCAAGCCCGCCAGTATCAAATGTTATCCCTTTTCCAATAAGTGTAATTTTAGGACCTGTAGTGCCCCATTTAAAATCTATCAAACAAGGGGGCGTTTCTGCAGCTCTCCCCACAACATCAATTGCGGGCGCATGCTCTGCCAATTCTTCGCCTGAATATAGGGTAATATCAGCTGAAAATTCTGAGGCAATTTGGCTGGAAATATCTGCTAATTTTTGTGTATTTAGGTAATTTGCAGGCAGATTAATAAGATCTCTGCAAATAGATATAGCATTAATCATCGCTATTGCTTCAGCTAACTCAGCTGTTTCTGCTGCATATAAAAGAGCTGATTTACTTTCATTTTGGTCTGGTTCGTTGCGATAGATATCAGGAAAATCAAACCTATATTGCGCTAGTCCCCATCCCAACAGAAAGGCTCTATTATCAACATTTTTGGAGACAAAATCCATTTTCCAGATTCCTGGAGGGCATTTTTCTGCCGCAATTGCCATCTCCCAAATACCTGCCCAATTATGAGGGGGTGGCATATCTGCGTTATTAACAGAAGAGTAAGAATTCTCAGAGATTATTAATAAGGCGGCGGCAACAGAACCATCATTTTTAGGGAGCAGAAGAAAACCACCTGCTTTAGATTTAAATCCAGACTGTTCAATCCAAGCTTGAAAGTGAATATCTGATTTTTGTGTCCACGCTTCAAATTGCGAAACAGTCACAATATAAAGAAGTCTGAATTCACCGTTTTTCGAAGTAAGACCAGTCTTAGCTTTGATGAAATCCATTTAAAATCCTTATTATATATTTTTAATTATTTTTATAATTAGAGAGGGTTACGCTAGCACAAAATGATACGCTAAAAGGGTAGCATTACACCATAGATAATGGCAAAATTTTTAATCATTATTCTTGAATTTTATTGATATTTTAAAATTATTCTTTGTTATTTGTGTTTTCTTCTATAATGCATCAAACTTGCAAAATGTGATGACTTATACAGAGATGAAAGAGTTTGGTTCTTGTATTCCCGAGCAGAAATTATAGATAGAGCGCGATGGTTAACCCATCAAAGAGTAAGTCTTTGGCTGTTAATAGTATGTGCTAGTCTTTTTATTTTGATAGGTCATGGCAATATTGATGTAATCGACCGTGATGAAGCGCGTTTTGCTCAGGCAAGTAAGCAGATGGTTGAAACAGCAGATATAATCACTGTCAGGTTTCAAGATGAGTTACGAGCAAAAAAACCAATAGGAATTTACTGGCTACAGGCTGCTTCTGCCGCATTTTTTGGTGAAGAAGATATATCATCCTACCGTATACCAAGCTTGCTAGGCTATATTTTAAGTCTGATTTTTTGTTATCAATTTGTAAAAAGCTTATGGCCTGATTCTGGTCATTTGCAACAGCTCATCCCTACATCCTTACTTGCAAGTTGTTTTATCATTTTAGCTGAAGCACATATTGCGAAGACTGATTCAATTTTGTTGGGCTTAATAATGATTCAACAATACTCTCTTTGGTTATTTTATAAAAATAGAGATAATATTAATAATTCATCAGGACGCAGTTGGTTTTGGGTATCTATGGCGCTGGCTATATTAATTAAAGGACCAATTGCGCCATTATTAGCACTAATAATGCTTGCTGGATTAACACTTATAGAACGCGACTGGCGCTGGCTAAAACAGCTACGTTTTTTATTAGGTTTACTCATTATTGCGGTTATTTGCTTGCCTTGGGTGGTTGCTGTTTCAATCGCAACAGACGGTCGTTTTCTTGCTGAGGCAATATCAATCGATTTACTGCCTAAAATTACGAGTGGTCAGGAATCACATGGTGCACCTCCAGGCACTTATTTATTAACTATCCTATTATTGATATTTCCAGTGTCTTTATTGATAGGCGCGGTTGGGAGAACAGGGGCACAATTTTGGCGCTCAGATGCGAGTAAATTTTGTCTTATCTGGCTGGTTGGCTATTGGTTTATCATTGAATTAATTCCTACAAAATTACCGCATTATATATTACCTATGCTACCAGCTTTAATGCTTCTCATTGGCAGGGCTGTTTTTCTGCCTGTGTCATCTATAAAATGGCGTCGCATTACGGAAATAGCTATTTATGTATTCGCCAGTCTATGTGGCGCTTTTCTGGTTGCATCTAGTCTTTGGGGGGCAGCCAAATTAGGGGCAGAAAATGGCGGATATGCATTTGGTTTTGTGCTCATAATGCTTGTTCTGTTTATTGCTATTTGTTGGTTTGGATATAAATGGCTAAAGGATAAAAATTCTCATATTAACGCCAGAGGGCAATTTGCACTGGTTATTGCTATCTTTGGGATAATGTTTAATTGCATATTTTTTTCAGGTGTCATTGGCAATTTGAAATCAGTCCATATTGCCACAATGATAGAAACAGAATTAGAAAAATTTCCTATAAAAACTAAAATTATAGCTCTAGCAGGCTATCATGAACCTTCTGCTGTGTTTACATTGGGGCGAGATATTTTGTTAGTGTCAGAAGATGAGGCAGCTCTTTTACTAGCAGAAGCGCCTGATGCTGTGATAATTGTAGAAGCAAAAAAATTAGAACAATTTCAGTTAGGAATTCAAAAATTAGGAATTTCTGCCTATCAGCTATCCAAAGTTACTGGATTTAATATTTCAAAAGGACAATTTGTTGAATTGCATTTCTTTTCTTCGATTAAATTTGACGATAAGGATTTGAACGGCTAAGACCTCTAAAACTCCGTATTATGATACCTATATATGACCCATTTTATAACAGCGCCATTAAATAATTCTCATGCTGTCTCAGCACCAGAAATTTCTGTGTTGGTTCCAGTAATGAATGAGTGCGGTAATATACGACCCCTAATTGATGAAATCTGCGATAGCTTTAAAGGCAGAGCATTTGAAATCATATATATAGATGATGGAAGTTCAGATGGGTCTGGTGCCGAATTGCTAAATGCATTGCAAGATGTTGCTGAGTTACGTGTTTTACATCATAAAAAACGCTGTGGGCAAAGTGTTGCTATTAGGACAGGCTTGCTCGCTGCGAGGGCGCCTCTAATTGCTGTGCTTGATGGTGATGGTCAGAATATTCCCTCTGACCTCCCTTTATTAGAAAAAGCTCTGCTAGCAGCCCGTCCAGAAAAAGGGATGGTAGCAGGCGTGAGACAAGGCAGAAAAGACACAGCTGCAAAGAAAATAGCCTCTCGAATGGCAAGGAAAATCAGACTGTGGCTATTAAATGATAGCCATCCTGATTCTGGGTGTGGGATTAAAATTATTGATCGAGAAGTTTTTTTAAGGCTACCATTTTTTAATCATATGCATCGATTTATGCCAGCGCTTGTGCGACGTGAAGGCGGAGTAGTTATTCAAGCACCAGTTAGACATCGTGCACGCCAGCAAGGAAATTCAAAATATAGAATTCTAGATAGATTATTGGTTGGCATTTCTGATATCATGGGTGTTATGTGGCTACGTAAACGCACAAATCACCCAGAAGAAATCACAGAGACACTTCTAAATAAATCAAATAAGAAGACAATTAAAAGGCAGTGATGAGTTAAATGCTTGATGCAATTTCAAATATCATAGGCAGTTCGGCGTTAGCGGTTGGCGGATTACTTTACACCTTAGCACCTTTTTTGCCTGTATCTATTGCGAATGACCCAGCAACCATAATGGTGATTGTAGGGTTTGGCGGTCAGTTCTTATTTGCTATGCGATTTATCATTCAATGGCTTAAATCAGAGGGTAAAAAAAAATCAGTTATACCGATAGCCTTTTGGTATTTTTCAATCGGTGGCGGATTAGTGCTTTTATTCTATGCTTTATGGCGCAAAGACCCTGTTATTATTTGCGGGCAGGGATTAGGGCTATTTATCTATGCCCGAAATCTATATTTCATTCACCGTAATACTAGTAATGATATAGCATCATAATTTTATTTTAGAGGGATGTTTGGCTCATCTGTAATAAAATATCCCATTCCTCTTGTGAGACTGGCACAACTGATAATCTCGATTGACGCACAAGGGCAAAATCATTAAGCGCTGGCGTATTTTTAATTTTAGCAAGGGTAACTGGGTTTGTTACATTTTTGACTGCCACTACGGTTACCATTCCAAATCGTCCAGTTGGGTCTGTGGGATCTAAGTGCCATTCTTCTGATACTCGTACAATCCCGACAATTTTCTTTTCGACTACGGAATGATAAAAAAATCCAACATCCCCTATTCTCATGGCTTTCATATTATTGCCAGCTTGGTAATTACGAACACCGTCCCAGCCTTCCCCTTCTTCCCCTTTTGCTATCTGGTCGTCAAATGACCAGGTGTTGGGTTCTGATTTAAATAACCAATAAGCCATATTTGCCTCTTTTGATGTTTTGTTAGCTGTATATTTCAGATTATTCTGTATTTACTGTACGAGATAAAAGAGCGTTAATGATGTCTTCAATCAATTCAGGGTGTTGTAGGATAGTATAAACCGCTTGTGCAATTGGCAGTTCAATTTTCTCAAAATGTGCACGCTCTATAAGCAGCTTTGCTGCCTTGCTTCCTTCTGCTAATTTATCAGCAGGAGCCTGTTTTTTTGCAAGTGCCATTCCATACGCCATATTGCGAGAATGAGGACCAGAACAAGATAGCATTAGATCTCCAATTCCAGCTAATCCATTTAATGTTTCAGCTTGGCCACCTATTCTCTCACCAAGCCGTTTAATTTCAGCAAGTCCGCGCGTAACTAATGCTGCGCGGGCATTATCTCCAAGATCAAGACCAGTTGCAATACCAGCAGCGATTGCAATTACATTCTTTGCTGCACCACCTAAAGCAACGCCAATAACATCATCGCCAATATAGCATCGCAAACAGCTAGATGAAAAATATTCAGAAACCTTAGCAGATAAAGGAAGTGAATTAGACGCAATCATGACAGCTGTTGGTTTATCTGCAATTACCTCATCTGCAAAAGAGGGACCGCTTAATAAAGCAAATTGGTCAAAGCTAGGTAAATGAGTATCAACCCATTCTGGTAAGAAAATGCCGCCTTTATGCGAGGCTGGAAGCAGCCCTTTTCCAGTAAAAAGAATTACAGCATTTGGGGATGTATAGTGTTTAACCATGGTCATAGTATCTTTGGTAGCAGACAAGGGAACAGCAATCACAATTAGTTCCGCAGACCTTAGACATTCTGGTTGCGTGGTAGAAGTTAGCGGGTGTTTTAAAGTCACTTGTGGTAGTGTTAAAACGCGTGATTGACTAAGAGCATCTGCAGTTTCCTGCCTTCTTGCCAGAACGGTAACGTTATTTCCTGCTTTTTGTAATTGGTCAGCGATAGCGCTACCCCAACTACCACCGCCAATGACAATGATTTGTTTTTCGTGTGTGTATTTATTTATCATTGCCTCACGCCTCGTCCTGGGGGCGGCATTGCATTTTTGTCTAACGGCCAGCGGGGTTTTGGCGCGAAATCGAGTGCTGTGTTTTGACCAATTTGATGATATTCCATACCAACCCATGCAATCATAGCTGCATTGTCTGTGCAATATTCTAACGGTGGTAACACCATCTCAAAGCCATTTGAATTTGCAAGATATTTTAATTCTGCCCGAATAAGGCTATTTGCGGCAACGCCCCCAGCGACTACAAATGCTGGTTTTTTATTACTTGTCTGGCTTGATTTAAACTGGTGCATTGCAATAGCAGAACGCATGGTAAGAGAGGCACTAATAGATGATTGAAGACTAGCTGCAAAATCATTAACTGGAAGTGGCTTTGAATGCGCACTTGCGGCATTTGCAAGGGCAGTTTTAAGACCAGAAAACGAAAAATGACAATCGCGATAACGCTGCCTTGGAATAGGTAATTTAATTGCCGAAGGGTTGCCAGCTTTAGCCGCATTTTCAATTGCTGGACCACCAGGATAGCCAAGACCTAAAATTTTTGCCCCTTTGTCAAAAGCTTCACCAGCGGCATCATCTAATGTGGTGCCGTAACGCTCATAATTACCTAGTGAATTTATTGATAAAAGTTGAGTATGACCACCAGAAACAAGTAATAATAGATAAGGGAATTCCAATTTATGGGTAAATCTTGGGGTTAAGGCATGTCCTTCTAAGTGGTTTACCGCATAATAAGGGCACCCGCTAGCACACGCAATTGCTTTGGCTGTTACAGTACCTACTAAAACACCTCCAATCAGACCAGGACCTCCAGTGGCGGCAACACCGTCAATTGCTGCGAAAGATAAACCAGACTGACTAAGTGCCTCTGCTATTACAGGTCTGATGGCAGATAGATGTTCTCTTGCGGCTATCTCAGGAACAACGCCGCCATTTAAGGCATGAATGGAGGCTTGAGATGATATGACATTAGCTAAAACATCCCCATTTTCAGTGACAATAGCACACGCCGTTTCATCACAACTACTCTCAATTCCTAATATGATTGACTGTTTTGTCATTTTTTTCCTTTGAAAACTTCGACCATACTATTAGACAGTCTATATGCAAGACAAGAAAAATTCTGAAACATTTAATTTATTAAAAATAGCAACGCGGAAATCTAGCCTTGCAATGGCACAAGCTCAGCTTGTCTGTGATTTAATAATGCCTATGTCTGCGCAGCTTGTTGGAATGTCAACACCTGGGGATGAAAACTTGGTTAAGCCACTAGTTGATATAGGGGGCAAGGGTGTTTTTATTAAAACACTTGAGAGAGCGCTTCTGTCCCTTGAAGCAGATTGTGCTGTGCATTCCATGAAGGATATGGAAACCAGCTTTGCAGCGGATACAGAAATTGTCGCTGTCTTGCCAAGAGAAGATCCAAGAGACGCAATATTAGGGGCAGTTAGCCTTGATGCGCTTCCTATAAATGCTAGAGTTGGCACGGCATCTGTCCGACGAAAAGCGCAATTATTGAAACACAGGCCTGATTTAAACATTCAGCTATTAAGAGGTAACATAAATCGCAGAATAGCCTGTCTTGAAAATAAAGAATTTGATGCAATAATTCTGGCAGTTGCTGGCTTAAAAAGACTAGAATTGAACATTGATTATTCTCCAATTGAGATAGAAATGATGCCACCGGCAGCTTCCCAAGGCACTCTTGCAGTCCAAATCTATCAAAAACATCCTAATTATGAGGTTATTAAAGACATTTTTGCGCCGCTTCATTGTCAAAAAACCAATAGCTGCGTGATAGCAGAACGCACAGTATTAGCAGGATTAGATGGGTCGTGTAGGACACCTATTTCAGCATATGCCTTTATTGATTCATCTCAGAAAATACATCTTACTGGTTGTGTATATTCGCCAGATGGTAAACAGGCGTATCAGGCAAAATCATCTGATGATGTGCAGAACGCAGAAGCTTTAGGAAAAAAAATCGCTCAAGAACTTCTTAAGAAATGTGGTGGTAAGTCTTTCTTAGCTAGTTAGGGTTTGTTGATTAAAAAAGGATAGATGGCGTAGAATGATTGTTGTTATTCGCGATATTGATGATGCAACTTATAATGCCGAATATTTGCAATCGTCTGGTGTGCCTGCGATACCTTTAGCTATTTTATCCTTTTCTGCATTGGAGTTAAAAAATGAGGTATTTGATAAAAGCTATCAAGCGCTTATCTATACCAGTAAACACGCGATCGTAGAAAACAACTCTCTTTATTCTTTGCCTGTGTGGTGTGTTGGCAATGCAACTGGGGCGGCAGCAAAAAAAGCAGGATATAAAAATATTCTGGTACCTTCTGATAATGCCCGCTCAATGGCAGATGTTATGGTGCATAAAATTAAGGCAGATGATGGACCATTATTGTGGCTGTCAGGTGCAGATATTGCGTTCGATATAGCGAGTTATGTGTCTTCTACGAAATTGCAAGTAAAGCGTGTTATTAATTATCAAATGAAGCCTATTAGCCAATTGCCTGATTGGTTTGTAGATTTAGTGCGAACAGGAACTATAACAGGAATTTTGGTGCTATCAAAACGCAGTTTTGATTGTTTTAGCTCATTGATGATTTCTAAAAATATTTGGGATTATCATAAAAAATGGTATTTATTTACCTTTGATAAAATACCATTTGGCACGACGGACACTTCTTCATTTTTGGGATGTATAAAATCACAAACTTCCAATATTGATGACTTGTTTAAACATATAAAAGATTGGTATTCTATTATAAATAAACCCCGATAGGTAGATAACCTGTATGCAGGATTCGGAAAAAGAGGCATCTGAAGCGGTGATTGAAGGCAAGGCAAAAGTGCGTGCTGGTCGAAAAAAGTCGTATCATAATCCCATAGATGAAAATGAGACTGTGCTTGATGAGGAATTTGCTGAAAAATTTGCTGGGGACGATGCGCAGAAAAAGCCCTTCGTGAATAAGGTTTTTACGACTTTTTCTGTGATCAAATGGGGTGTATTTATTGCCATTACTATATCTGTGATTGGAAGTGCGATTTGGGTATTTAACACCCCTATTTTATTCACTATACAAGATAATCAAGATTCTAAAGTTACGATAGATATTCTTTCCCAAGAACTTCTAGAATCAGGACAACAAAGGGCTCTGCTTGCAAGTCAGATTGATGATTTGGCAACTCAAATTACAAAGATAAATAATCAACAGCAAAATGCTGCATCACCTATATCATCAGATGCACTAGATACGATTTTACTTAAAATTGAACACATAGAATCTAGGCTTGATAAACTCCAATTGCAAACAAATCAAACGCCCTTGGTTATTTCAAATGCAGAAGATAGCACAAAACTAGGCTCTGCTCAGGCATTTAAATTTCTAAAAATTCTTTGGATGGATAGCCAAACAGGAAGAAATTTATCGCTTTTTCCAAGCCGTTTAGAAAATCTTCAGAAAACGTATAGATTCAACGATAATGCAACGATAATGTTGAGTTCTATTCGAGGTGCGTTGCAGGGAAATTTAGCCAGCCATGATAGAGTGTTATCTGAATTAAATAACGAACTAATTATTATTTATAAGGGTTCAGCTGATTTTGGATTGAGAGAAATTCAAAAGAATCAACCAGAATTAGGAACAGAAAATAGCAATAGATCAACAAATGAGTCTGACATAATACAAAAACCAAACTTTCCATTAATATCGTATTTAGCTGAATTAGTTAACCTCAGGAAACTATCGGATGAGAATAATGTAATCACCCAGGATCAGGATCAGAATCAGGATCAGAATCAGGATCAGGATCAGAATCAAGCAACTAAACAGATATCAGATGATACACAAAAAGACCTGTCGCCAAAATCACCTATGTTACCTGCTACATTACCTCAAGCAATAAAAACTCTAATGGCGTTAAATTTAGGGGAAAATAAAAAGATTAGTTCAGAGAATAAAATAAAATTGGAACTGCTTTTAGAGCAGATACAATCACGGCAAAAGGTAGATGCAATGATTGATGATGTTCATCGCAATTACATAAACTCATTACAGAGAAACAAGTGATGGTGCAGATTATTCGCTTAATTCTCATTGGAGTTATGGTTGCCATTACTGTTAGTTGGTTGAATCAGCAATCAGGTCAGAGTCAGATTCAATGGTTAGGCTACCAGCTTGAAGTTTCTACGAGTCTTCTGGTGAGTCTGGTTATTTTATTTGCTGTTATTGTATTATTGTTTGATAGGCTGTGGCGGCTTATTCGCAATTGGCCAAAAATGATGGCACATGGCTGGCAATATAGGCGCCGCACAAATGGCGAGCGTGCGCTTGGACTTGGTCTGGTAGCTCTTGCTGCAGGGGATAGCCGTTCTGCACAAAAACAAGCAAGAAAGGCAGAAAAACTGCTTGGTAAAGGGCTGCTTCCAGATTTGCTTGCAGCTCAAGCAGCGCACCTGGCAGGGGATAAAAATGCAGCTAGACAGTATTTTGCTCAGTTATCCAAGCATAAAGACACAGCTTATTATGGTCTTATTGGATTAATGAATTTGCAGATACAGAACAATAATTCTGAGAGAAGTCTTGCAGCCGCGCAAAAAGCCCTGCAATTACAACCAGATTCAATAACCGCATTAACGCATATATTCTCGCAAGAAATTTCACAGAAAAATTGGAAAAAAGCACTTAATACTTTGTCCCTTATGAAACCACAAAAGGCGAATTTGCAGGAACAAAAACACCTATTTTTGAATCGGGAAATTGCATTATGTTATTTATCTGCTCAGGACACACCAGACGATAAAGATAAAATTACTTGGTTGGAGCGGGCAATAAAGTTAGATGCCTCTCATATTGCTTGTCGGGTGATGCTTGCTCGTCTCTATCAGAAAAGTGATGCAAAAAAGCAGATGATAAAAATCGTGGAACGCGGATTTATCTTGAAACCGCATCAGGATTATTTTGAAATTCTGCGTGAGACCTATCAAGATAATATTGGCAGTTTTATTGCGCGCGTTACTAAATTAGCTCGCCAGAGTGAGAATAAGTTGGACGCCAATAGAGTGGTAGTTGCAGCTTCCTTAGATGCAGGTATTTTGCCAACTGCAACCAGCTTATTGTCTGAAATACCGCAACCAGAAATGACCAATGAAGATTATTTATTAGCAGCAGAACTGGCAGAGAAGAGATTAGACCCAGTAGCAGTGAAAAAAGCGTTACAAGAAGCAGCGCGTGCTCCACGCGGAAAATCATGGCGCTGCTTTGCTTGTTCAACAGTAGTTGCCCAATATGAGCCTGTTTGCCCAAAATGTAATGACGTCGGGACTATTGATTGGTTGCAGGAATCGCCCATCATTCTTAAGTCGATAAATGACGATAAACTATTGGCAAAATAACCTAAATAAGAGAAATTAGGTGGGAAATAGAAGGCAAAGAGAATTTTCTTTTCTTTTTGTTGAATTAAGTAGTAATTTAGAAGTAAAGGTCGATTTTTGATATTTGCTTTTGAAAAAGCGTTGTATCAATTCAAATAGGGAGTGAAATATTATGTCACGAAATAATCTTATATTAGTAGTTGGCGTTATCATAGTCGCTGCAGTTGTCATTTTAAATCTTGATTTAAATACTGAAAAGAAAACCGAAACAGCCGAAATTAAAATAGGGATTTCACTTGGTTTTACTGGACCATTAGAATCTCTGGCTCCAGCTATGAATCAAGGGGCTCAAATGGCTATATCAGAAGTTGCTGAGAGTAATGCGTTGCTTGGTGGTAGCAAAGTTGCTGCAGTTACTGGCGACTCAACTTGTGCAGATACAGCTGCCGCGGTTGCAACGGGCGAGCGCTTGGTAACAGCTGAGAATGTAAATGCTATCGTTGGTGCGATGTGCTCAGGTGCAGCACAAGCTGTATTAGAAGCTGTTGCTATGCCAAATGGTATTGTGATGATTTCTGGTTCTGCAACTGCGCCAGTATTATCAACTGTGGATGATAATGGTTTGTTCTTTAGAACAGCACCTTCTGATGCACGTTCTGCAGAGGTTCTAGCAGACATTTTGCTTGAGGGTGGATATAAATCTATTGCCATCACCTATGTAAATAATGATTACGGTAAAGGTCTTGGTAGTGCTATTGAAGCTAATTTTGTAGCTGGAGGTGGAACTGTTACGATCAATACAGGACATGAAGAAAACAAAGGTGATTATAGTGCGGATGCAGCTGCATTAGCACAAGCTGGCGGTGACATTCTTGTTGTTGCTGGATATGCTGATGGCGGCGGCGGTGCTATCATTCAAGGCTCACTAGATATAGGGTCATTTGAGACATTCTTCCTTCCAGATGGAATGTATGCAGACAGTCTTACAACTAGTTTTGGCTCACAAATTGAGGGGTCTTTTGGTGCTTCAGCTGGTACTGATAGTCCAGGTGATGCAACATTTAAAACATTATTCGCAGAAGCAGGACATGAATATAATGTGTATGCGGGTGAATATTATGATGCAGCTGCGCTTATTCTGCTCTCTATGCAGGCAGCTAATTCAGCCTCTTCTTCTGATTTTAAAGGTCATGTGATGGATGTGGCTAATGCACCTGGGGAGAAAATCTATCCTGGTGAGTTAGCAAAAGCGCTGCAGATTCTTGCAGATGGCGGTGATGTTGATTACGTTGGAGCGTCAGCTGTCGAATTGATTGAACCAGGTGAGTCAGGTGGCTCTTATCTGCAATATGAAGTTCGTAACGGAAAGTTCGAAACTGTAGGATATCGCTAAGAAAATTAAATAAAAGCGACCCAGAAATTCTGGGTCGCTTTTTTTATGCCAAATATCAATCGAATAAGTTTTCAGGTAATGCTTAAAGTACAACAGTTAGAAAAATGGTTTGGTGGCATTCATGCTGTTAATGATGTCTCATTAACATTTGAGACAGGTAAAATCACTGGTCTCATCGGACCTAACGGAGCTGGAAAAACCACCTTATTTAATATTATTGCAGGACTTCATAAGCCTAGCTCTGGCCGTGTTTTCCTGAATGAAATGGATATCACAGGTCTGCCGCCGCATGAGCTGTTTGCGCAAGGAGTGTTACGAACATTCCAGATTGCACATGAATTTTCAACATTGCCTGTTCGGGATAACTTGATGATGGTGCCATCACATCAATCAGGAGAGATGTTGTTAAATGTTTGGCTGCGACCGAATAAAATAAAACAAGAAGAAGAACGGTTGAGGCAAAAAGCAGAAGATGTTCTTGCTTTTTTAAAGTTGAGTTCTTTGGCAGATGAGCCAGCAGGAAATCTATCAGGAGGTCAAAAAAAACTTCTTGAATTAGGTAGATGCATGATGGTTGATGCTAAGATTGTATTTTTGGATGAGGTTGGTGCAGGCGTAAACAGAACGCTACTTAATCATCTTGGTGAGGCAATAATTAGGCTAAATCAAGAAAGAAATTATACTTTTTGTATGATTGAACATGATATCGAGTTCATCGGTAAATTATGCGATTCTGTGATTGTAATGGCAGAAGGCAGCGTATTGGCAACAGATAATATAGAAGCCATTAAATCAAACCCAGAAGTGATAGACGCATATCTTGGACGCGGGATGAAAAATAAATCGTGATTTCTGTTTATAAATTAGTGACGAGTATAAGAGCATGAGCTTTTTTGTAGGAAGCAATATGTATGCTGGCTATGGGGCGAGCATGATTTTAAATGGCTGTGATATCGCAGTCGATAAAGGCAAAATTGCCGTCATTGTTGGCCCTAACGGAGCAGGCAAATCTACTGCTATGAAAGCATTATTTGGGATGCTGCCATTGCAAAAGGGATCTGTATTTATGGATGCTACCGATATAACCACTCTTCGACCAGAACAACGGGTGATTCAAGGGATGGGGTATGTACCACAAATTAATAACGTATTTCCGTCTATGACCGTTTTAGAAAACCTTGAAATGGGTGGGTTTGTTAGGAGAGATGATCTGAGTGACACAATATCGGATATTTTTGATTTATTTCCGATTTTAAAGACAAAACAAAATCAACCAGCAGGTGAATTATCTGGTGGACAAAGGCAGCAGGTCGCAGTTGCACGCGCCTTAATGACACAACCTAAAATCCTTATGTTAGATGAGCCAACAGCAGGCGTCTCCCCGATTGTGATGGATGAGCTATTTGATAGAATAATTGATATTGCTAAAACAGGTGTTGCTATCATCATGGTAGAGCAGAATGCAAAACAAGCGTTACAGATAGCAGATACTGGATATGTGTTGGTACAAGGGGAAAATAAGTTTAATGACACGGGTGCCGCATTATTAGCTAATGCAGAAGTCCGACAAGCATTTTTGGGAGGTTGATTTTGCGATGATAGATGTTGCAAATGCTATTACGCTTTTAGCCAATTATATTATTGTACCCTCTCTTGCTTATGGCAGTCAGCTTGCGCTTGGCGCGCTCGGAATAACGCTAGTCTATGCGGTTCTTCGTTTTTCAAATTTTGCCCATGGTGAAATGATGTCATTTGGGACTATGATAGCCATCCTTATGGTTTGGCTGTTTCAATCCATAGGTATATCCATCGCGCCATTGCCAACCGCTCTTATTGCATTACCGTTTTCTATTATTACAACTATATTTTTATTGCTGATTTTAGATAAATTTGTGTTTCGTTATTATCAATCACAACGTGTCCAACCAGTAACTTTTATGATTGTATCTGTCGGCGTGATGTTTTTTCTGGCAGGGTTTATTCGCTTTATTATTGGAACTTCGAAGAAGAATTTTGCTGATGGTGAGAGATTTATTATAAAAGCATCTGAGTTTAAGCAGATGACAGGGTTAGCAGAAGGCTTGTCAATTCGAACTACTCAGGCGATTACAGTAATTGCAACCTTGATTCTTGTGACGGCAATTTTTTGGTTTTTAAATAAAACAAGAATGGGTAAGTCAATGCGGGCTTTTTCAGATAATGAGGATCTTGCCCTTTTGTCAGGTATTAAGCCAGAGCGTGTGATTATCGTTACCTGGATGCTGGTAGGCGCACTAGCAGCGGTAGCTGGCACCTTATATGGGCTAGATAAAGGATATAAGCCTTTTGTTTATCTGCAGTTGGTTTTACCAATATTTGCAGCAGCTATTGTTGGCGGTGTAGGTAACCCAATTGGCGCTGTTATTGGAGGATATGTGATTGCTTTTTCAGAGGCATTTATTACCTTTGCATATAAGCGCTTCCTTACCTATCTATTACCAGATGAGTGGGCGCCTGATGGTCTTGTTCAACTATTATCTACGGAATATAAATTTGCAGTTTCTTTTGTGTTATTGGTAATCGTATTGCTTGTTAGACCAACCGGGTTATTTCGCGGGAAAACGCTATGAAGCTATCGATTACTAACTCTAGCAAACAAACTATATTTTTATTCCTATGTATGGGTGCGGCACTTTTATTTGTTGGTTTTTTCCAAAGCTGGAATTTAATGCTGGCAATACTCAACTTATGTTTAATTTCTGCAATAATGGCATTGGGGGTGAATCTCCAATGGGGATATGCAGGATTATTTAATGCAGGCATCATGGGGTTTGCGGCACTTGGGGGGTTGGCAGCAATGCTTGTTTCTAAGTCACCAATAGCGGGTGCATGGCAAGCAGGTGGCATGGGTGTTTTACTTGGCCTAGTTGTTTTAATTATAACTGGGATATTAGTGTATCTTATATGGACCAGATATGCTCATAAAGGCAGGGTTCGGTTTTGGTATGTTGTTATAATAGCGGTGGCAGGCTATGTTTTCTCACGTTATTTTTTGGATCCTGCAATTCTTCGAATTGAGGCTTTTGAGCCATCTTCTTCAGGCTATCTGGGGGGTGCTGGCTTGCCTGTTTTGTTCTCATGGATTATTGGCGGAATACTAGCAGCATCAGTTGCCTTTTTTATAGGTAAGATCACACTTGGATTGCGTTCAGACTATCTTGCAATAGCAACTTTAGGCATATCAGAAATTGTTATTTTTATTTTTAAGAATGAAGACTGGTTAACCAGAGGTGTTAAAAATGTAACAGGTATTCCAAGACCAGTTCCGTATGAAATTGACCTGCAGTCAACTCTTTGGTTTCAAGATACAACCCAGCTAATTGGCTTAGACCTTATCCAAACATCAAGTATATTTGTAAAATTATGTTATACAGGGTTATTTCTAAGCGTGCTTCTTGCTCTTTTATGGCTATGTCAACGAGCACTGAATTCACCTTGGGGCAGAATGATGCGAGCCATTCGTGATAATGAAACTGCGGCAAGTGCAATGGGTAAAAATGTTACCTCAAGTCACCTGCAAATTTTCGTTATAGGTTCTGCGATTGTTGGAATCGCTGGCGCTATGCTGGTTACGCTAGATGGTCAATTTAATCCATCTGTATATCATCCACTTCGATTTACATTTCTAATATGGGTGATGGTTATTGTAGGCGGCTCTGGAAATAATTTTGGCGCAATTCTTGGTGGGTTTATCGTCTGGTTCTTCTGGATTGAAGCTGAAACAATTGGAAATATGTTGGTGTATATCTTAACGCTTCCTTTGGCTGAAGGGTCTGCCATAAAAAACCATTTTATAAACACTGCGCCGCAATTGCGATTATTAATTATGGGGCTTGTACTATTGTTGTTTTTAAGGTTTTCCCCACGGGGATTAATACCAGAGCGTACGCCCCATAAATAAGGGAAATATTCGCTTTTATTGATTTACTGACAAAAATGGCCTACTACGGTGCTGGAAACCTCCATTTTTAATATAGAAAATTAGTATTCATGAATTCTTACAAAGAAACCAAGAAGCATTTTCGAGCAACCAAAATTCTGGCTACATTGGGATCTGCTAGCAATGATATGGACCAAATATCAAGTCTGGTTGAGGCTGGTGTTAATATTTTCAGAATGAACTTCAGTCACGGAACACATGAAGAACATCTGCTAAGAATACAGATGGTAAGAGAGATAGAAAAAGCACGTTCAATACCCATTGGTATATTAGCAGATATGCAAGGTCCTAAATATCGAGTTGGCGAGGTTGCTGAGGGGACTTCATTAGTCGAAGGAGCTTCGATTCAGTTTGATCAAACAAATAAAATTGGTAATTCTGAAAGACTCCCTCTGCCGCATTCAGAAATTTTCAAAGCACTTTATCCAGGTGCTAGGGTGCTGATGGATGATGGTAAATTAGAGCTAATTGTAAAATCTCTGACAGATACAACATTTGTAGCAGAGGTGAAAACAGGTGGGGCTGTATCAAGCCGAAAGGGAGTTAATCTGCCAGATATAAAATTGGATACAGATGCTCTTACTGAAAAGGACCTAATAGATCTTGAGTTTGCTTTAAATAATGGGGCTGATTGGATTGCTTTGTCTTTCGTGCAGTCAGTATCAGATGTTTTGGAAGCAAAAGTAAAAATAGCTGGTAGAGCGCAATTAATGGCGAAAATAGAAAAGCCTGCCGCTCTTGATGAAATTGAAGATATCATTAATGCAGCAGATGCAATTATGATAGCAAGAGGAGATTTAGGAGTTGAATTAGATGCAGCAGAAGTGCCAGCTGTACAAAAAAAATTGATTTATCAATGCAGGAGAGTTGGTAAACCAGTTGTAGTGGCAACTCAAATGCTTGAATCAATGATAAGCAGCCCCACGCCAACAAGAGCAGAAGCAACAGATGTTGCAGGGGCAGTATTTGATGGGGCAGATGCCGTTATGTTATCTGCTGAAACGGCGATTGGGGCTTATCCTGTAATAGCTGTTGAAACGATGGCTCGTATTTTGATTTCTGCAGAAACGCATATAAAAACATTTCCATTTGATGGGCCAGCCCCATTAACAGTTGAGCCATCTATATATCATGCTGTTGCTAAGGCGGCAGTTGAACTTGCGCAAACAATAGAGGCAAAAGTAATAATCGCCTATTCTACCTCTGGAAACACGGCTGTTAGAATTGCAAGGGAGAGACCGTTAATTCCTCTGTTCGTTTCAACAGTTGAATTGAATATACAAAGGCGGCTATCAATCTTATATGGTGCTATAACAAGCTGCCAATCAGAGACTGATTATGAAGCGGCGCTTTTACTTACTAAACAAATGCTCCAAAAGGCGGATATTGTTCGTAAAAATGATGCTATTGTTGTTGTTGCTGGGTTTCCATTTGGACTTTCTGGAAGTACCAATTCTATTCGCGTAGAACATATTTAAAAATAGCCTATATAAAGCTTAGGTTGCTATGCCCTTAAGCTGTTCTTCTAATCGGCTCATTGCTTGTTTCACATCTTGTAGATGTGGGTTAATCAAAGCTGCACGGCGATAGGCTTCAAGTGCTGCTTTTGGATTACCAAGATGTACTTCGATCATTCCAAGACCAGCAAGAGCTCCAAAATGGTTATTTTCAAGAATTAAAGTTTGTGCAATATCATATTTCGCTTTTTCAAATTCACCCATAAAAAATAACACGGTTGCGCGTTTGTTCCATGCTTCTGCAAATTTTTCATCTTGATCTATCAAATACGTAAAAACAGCATTTGCAGCAACAAGTTGACCAGACTGCATTAGCTCAATTCCCATCTGCATTTGTTGGGTTAATGCAGGATCAATGTAATGCTTTGTCCAAATTTGCCAAATTTCATTAGATATTTCTTCGCCTACTTCTGGTGACTCTGCTGATTTTAATTCTGCAAATAAATTAACTAATGATGAGTCTCGCTGGTCGGCTTTAATTGAATAGGCTGGCATCATAGCAGCTAGAACCAAAATAGCTGCAACCAGCAAGCCCCAACGCATGTTTTGGCTAAATAGATTATGATTTAATAACTTCATAGAAATAAAATGAGCTAATTTTTTTAAAAAACAAGAAGTCAGCCTAAAATTATTATTGGTTATTTTGATTTTTGTTTTCTGATACTTATTTATGCCATGGCAAATCATGGAATTGCCACCCGTCAATAGTCGCTCTATTGCCTTGATTATCTGGATTTCCTTCAAATCCTTCTGCAACATTTGTTACATCAACAAACCCAGTGTTCAGAAGCATTTGGCAAGCAGAAGCGGAGCGAGCGCCTGACCTGCATATTAAATATACAGGTGTATTTGCTTCTGCATATTTGGATACTTCTTCAACAAATATTGGATTAACAGATTGGTCTTCTCGAAGTAGCTCAATTTTAACCAAAGATTTATTGAGTTCCGATAAGTTAGGAACACCAATTATAGCCCATTCTTTTTCTGTACGGCAGTCTATTAAAATGGCTTCTTTTGTATCTTTTAAATTTTGATAAGCTATTGGTGGTGATACCTCTTTAAACATTTGTTTTCTCCGTATTTTAGATAAAAGTTAAAAAATTAGGCAGTTGAAGAATAAATTTACTATTGCCTGAATGATTAACTTGAAACTATAATTTTTGGTCCGCAAAGATAGCAGGATTTTAAAAAGGAATATAGCCCATGTTTAAAGCAATTATTGTAAAAAAAGCAGAAGATGAGACAATTTATGCAGAACTGTCAGATGTGGATGAGTCGCAATTGCCTTCTGAGGGCAATGTAACAGTTGAAGTTCATTTCTCAGACGTGAATTTTAAAGACGGATTGTGCCTTACTGGCAAAGGAAGATTGGTGCGCGAATATCCGCACATACCAGGGATTGATTTTTCTGGCATTGTGCTTGAGAGTGATGATTCTCGGTTTAAGCCAGGCGATAAAGTAATCAATACTGGTTGGCGTGTCGGAGAGATTTGGTTTGGTGGATATAGCCAAAAAGCTAAAGTAAAAGGGGATTGGCTAGTGCCTTTGCCAGAGGGTATGTCATTGCAAGCATCAATGGCAATTGGAACGGCAGGACTTAGCTCTATGCTTGGCATAGTTGAGCTAGAAGATCATGGTCTTATACCAGAGGCTGGCCCTGTTTTAGTAACAGGTGCTTCTGGCGGTGTTGGCTCTATTGCTGTGGCAATTTTGGCATCTCTTGGATATGAAGTGGCTGCTGTAACTGGAAATGTTGAAAAGAACACGCCTTTTCTTAAACATTTAGGAGCAACCAGTATTATAGATCGTCACACATTGAGTGAGCCAACAAATAAGGTTTTAGAGTCAGCAGTTTGGTCTGGATGTATTGATTCTGTAGGCGGTGTTATGCTGGCACGTATCCTGGCTCAGATGAAACCAGAGGCTACTGTTGCGGCTATAGGGAATGCTGGGGATTCATCTCTTCCAGCCTCAGTAATTCCTTTTTTGCTCAGAGGCATAAAATTAATTGGTATTGATTCTGCAAGCAAAGAGACTCCTAAACGCATTCGTGCATGGCAGCGTTTGTCAACCGACCTGCCAACTGAAAAACTTGATTCCATAAGCACTGAAATTCCGTTGTCAGCTGTTATTCAGGCAGGACAGGATATTCTTGTCGGGAAAACATCTGGCAGGTTAGTTGTCAATGTGAAGGAAGCTAAATAGGTCTATTAATAGAATAGCGTAAGGATATTTGGCTAATAAGATTTAGCGCTTGTTGACGGCGTTAGGGGGTTTTGACAATGGCAATATGCTGCAAATTTCGGCCCTGCTGAGCATAGTCTATTCCGTATCCAATTACGAATTCGTCAGGTATGTCAAAACCAACCCAGTCAATATCAACATCCACCTCTCTTCGTGAGGGTTTGTTTAATAATGTGCAAATTTTAAGTGATTTTGGTTTTCTAGTTTCAAGTAAACATATTACCTGAGACAAAGTGTACCCAGTATCAATGATATCTTCTATGATCAAAACGTCGCGGTCATTAAGGTCTGTTTCAACATCCTTTAAAATACGCAATTGTCCAGATGATTTCATTTTATTGTCATAGCTTGTCACTGTCATAAAATCTACCTCAACTGGTAAATCAAGGCATCTTACTAAATCAGCTGTAAATACAAAAGAGCCTCGCAATAAGCCTATTACTACAAGTTGATTTGTGTGCTGATAGCTATTACTTATCTGTTCTGATAATTTGTTTATTCTAGAGGCTATTTCAGCCTCGGTTATCAAAATTTCAAGTTTTTCACCTGTAATAAGAACAGCCATTATTCTCTACTTATATTTTAATTAATCGGCAGGTTTATGTTAGCCTGTTTTTAGGATAAAAACCAGTAAGAACAATTCTAGATTGGCAAATGTTTTTAACCAGACTAATCTTGTGAATGCAGGTTGAAAAATAGAAAAAATCCAGAATTTATCATAAAAATGAAAGAGATAGTAAATGGCAAAATTGGCTTTTCTTGGTTTGGGAGTAATGGGATTTCCGATGGCGCGTCATCTGGTTGAAACTGGACATGATGTTACGGTTTATAACCGCACCAGCGCAAAGGCCAAGAAATTTGCAGCAGAGTTTAAATCCCAAATGGCGGATAGTCCTGGCGAAGCAGCCATTGGCGCTGATATTGTGTTTGCGTGTGTTGGCGATGACCCAGATATCAAGCAGATTACCATTGGTGAGAGGGGGGCTTTTGCAGCAATGAAGCCTAATAGTATTCTTGTAGATCATACAACTGCCTCTGCCAAGGTTGCGCGTGAATTAGCAGACGCGGCTAATGAAAAGAATTTATATTTCATAGATGCACCTGTATCTGGCGGTCAATTAGGAGCCGAGAATGGAAAACTTACGATAATGTGTGGTGGGCAAAAAGAGATTTTTGAGAAAGCCCAACCAATTATGGCATGCTATGGTGCCAAGATTACTTGGATGGGCCCAGCTGGCTCTGGGCAGCTAACAAAAATGGTTAATCAAATCTGCATAGCAGGGCTTCTTCAAGGACTTTCAGAAGCGCTGAATTTTGGTCAGAAGGCGGGTCTGGAAATGGAACGTGCTTTAGACGTAATTGCAGGTGGCGCTGCTCAATCTTGGCAAATGGAAAACCGAGGCACAACCATGCTTGCAAACGAGTTTGATTTTGGCTTTGCTGTGGATTGGATGCGGAAAGATTTAAACATATGTATCGAAGAAGCTGCGAAAAATGGCGCTGAGTTGCCGATTACCGCCATTATATCACAATTATATGGGCGTTTATCTAATCAAGGATTTGGAAGGAATGATACCTCTTCTCTAATTCGTTTGCTAAAAGAGAGGTGACACCTTTGCGCTATGAGCACACGCATTCCTAATCTATCACCTATATTGCCATATTTTCAGATGTGTTTTTTGAGATAATGAGATATCAATAGGATATTTTGTGATGCTTCATGATACCAACAAAGCAGAGATATATTTAAGGAACTAAATGCTTGATTTTCTTCTTAGTAATCCTGCTGGGATTACCATAGTGTTATTGCTTACAGGTGCTTCTGCTGGGTTTGTTGCAGGTCTTTTAGGGGTTGGTGGCGGCATTATTATGGTGCCTTTGGTTTCTTATATTTTAACGCATACACAGCCAGATGTTATTACTAGTATGCATTCTGCTATCGGTACATCTTTAGCTGTTATTATTCCAACCTCTATTTTATCTGCTCGAACGCATATGTCGTTAGGTAATGTTGATTTTATGGTTGTCCGCAAACTAGCATTATTTGTATTTATTGGGGCATGTGGCGGCGCAATAGTTGCCAGCCAATTAGATAATTCATCTTTAAAAATTTTATTTGGTTCTTTATGCATAGGATTTGGAGTAATTTTTCTAATTCGTATTTTTATTATTGGTTATGGTCTGCCTAATATTTTTATAAGAGCATTAATCGGCGTTATTGTGGGGCTATTATCATCATTAGTGGGTATTGGCGGCGGGTCTTTAATGGTGCCAGCACTTACCTCATTTGGCTGGACTATGCACCGAGCAGTTGGCACAGCCTCTCTTGTTGGGTTAGTGATTGCCATTCCCGGCATGATAAGTTTTATTTTAATGGGATTGGATGTGCCAGCACGACCTACCTATTCTCTTGGATTTGTTTGGCTCCCAGGAGTTATATGTATTGCCTCCACTTCATTTTTTATGGCGGGTGTAGGCGCCAGAACGGCATATAAAACTAATCGTGAACTACTCCGAAAAATATTTGGTATTGTCTTATCTATTGTTGGAATACGTCTTGTTTATTCAGGATATGTAGCTGGCGGGTTCTCGTTTCTTACTGGATAGAATGGCCAAGGAATCTGTTACGGAATTGGTTTGACTGAAAAATGCGAGAAAGGAGCAGCCCCAAGACCTAATTTTGCTGCTTTGCCTACTTCCACATATCGTGCGGCAGATGTTTCAATCATTTTGAATTCTTGGCTAGTTAAGTCACGCATTTTTTTTGCAGGTGAGCCTGCCCATAACTCTCCTTTTGGAACCTGTTTTCCAGGGGTAACAAGAGCGCCAGCTGCCACCATTGCATAGCTATCTACGACTGCCCCATCCATAATTGTCGCACCCATCCCAATAAAACAATAGGAGTGTAATGTGCAGGCATGAATAATGGCAGAATGACCAATCGTTACATAATCACCGATGCGTGTTGGAAATTTGGCAGAATCAATATGTACAACTGAATTATCTTGAATATTGGTGCCTTTGCCAATTTGAATATAGTTCGCATCTCCTCTCAGTGTAGTGTGATGCCAAATAGAGCAATCTTCTCCTATCTCAACAGCACCGATTATTGCGGCAGATTTTGCAATAAAAGCAGTTGCGTTAATTTTTGGGACCTCACCTAAAAAAGGCTCGATAAATAAATGGTCTGCAAACGGATTATTTTTAGATGTCATTAAAGCTATGTTCCCGATAAGTTTATTAATCAGCATGAACAAATGATATGATAGCTGAAAAAAATCTCCTATAATAAAATAAATTTATTGAGAAGGTTTGGCTTTTGGCTTTTTTAGCTTAAATAAGTATCATTGATTAAACTTAATGGAGAATGACATGGCTTTTCAACTTCCCGAGCTTCCCTATGCACATGATGCACTAGCTCAACATGGCATGAGCGCAGAAACGCTTGAATATCATCATGACTTACATCACAAGGCGTATGTCGATAATGGAAATAAATTGATTGCAGGCACAAAATGGGAAACAGAATCACTTGAATCTGTCATTACAGGTACATATGAAGCTGGCGCTCTAGCCCAAAATGGTATTTTTAACAATGCTTCACAGCATTGGAATCATATTCAATTCTGGGAAATGATGGGACCAGGCAATGCATCTATGCCGTCTGAGCTAGAAAAAGCAATTAATGAAAGTTTTGGCAGCGTTGCTTCATTTAAAGAATCATTTAGCGCAGCTGGCGCAGGTCAGTTTGGTTCTGGATGGTGTTGGCTTGTAAAAGACGCTGATGGAGGATTGCAGGTTACTAAAACAGAAAACGGCGTAAACCCGCTATGTTTTGGTCAAACAGCTTTGTTAGGATGTGATGTTTGGGAACATTCTTACTATATCGATTTCCGGAATAAACGTCCTGCATATTTAGCAAATTTTCTGGATAATCTTGTAAATTGGGAGAATGTGGCTAGCCGATTATAGGCTTAAGCGAACAAACTCTTTTGATAAAAAGCACATTTTTTAAAGTGTGCTTTTTTTTAACATGAACAAGCCATTATTATGTCATGTTTAATGCTTAATTAATATACTTAACCTTATTATTTGATTCTTTAAGAACTCACTTATGAAGAGAGAATAAAACAATGGCATTCATAACGATTTTTATTGGTCTAGTTTTAATCGTCAGTCAATCTGATGACGCACGGCTTTTTTCGCAACACTCAAATAAAATTCCTGAATATAAATTTGTTTCAGTAAAATGTGAGGGTGGTTTGCATGATAGTGGTTATTCGATCCCAATAGATAAAAAAGTATTTTTCAAGCAGATAAACAAAGATGGAACAATTGGTTCTGTATGCAAAAATAATAACTAATGAGGTTATTTTTGGTTATTCTTTTGTCGAACCATTTCAGCCACTCGTAATCGAAGAGCATTTAATTTTATAAAGCCTTCTGCATCACTATGATTATAATCAGCAGTTCCTTCTTCAAACGTTACCAAATCCTCTGAATAAAGTGAATTTGGTGATTGACGGCCTATCATTATCATATTGCCTTTATAGAGTTTGAGTCTCACCTCTCCATTAACAACCGATTGGCTTCTGTCTATTGCTGCCTGTAGCATTTCCCTTTCAGGGGAAAACCAGAAGCCATTATAAATCAATTCTGCATATTTGGGCATTAATGAATCTTTTAAATGTGCAGCGCCCCTGTCTAGCGTAATTGATTCCATGGCACGTCTGGCTTTTAGAAGAATTGTTCCCCCAGGAGTTTCATAAATACCTCGTGATTTCATGCCAACAAATCTATTTTCAACTAAGTCTAACCTGCCTATGCCGTGTTTGCCGCCAATTTCATTTAGGAAGGTAAGCAGAGAAGCAGGGGACATTTGCGTGTTATTAATGGCAACTGGATCACCGCCAGCAAACTGAATTTTAATTTCTTCAGCTGTGTCAGGTGCGTCCATTGGGTCAACTGTGCGGCTAAATATATATTCTTCTGCAGGGATGTTTGGGTCTTCTAGCACTTTTCCCTCAGCAGAAATATGTAAAAGATTGGCATCTACAGAAAATGGTGCCTCGCCTCTTTTGTCGGTTGGAACAGGGATTTGATTTGCCTCTGCATAGGCAATTAGTTTTGTGCGTGACGTAAGATCCCATTCTCGCCATGGGGCTATGACTTTTATATCAGGCTGTAAGGCGTAATATCCAAGCTCAAAACGAACTTGGTCATTTCCTTTCCCTGTTGCTCCATGAGATACAGCATCTGCGCCAAATTCACGAGCAATTTCAATTTGGCGTTTTGCAATTAAGGGTCTTGCTATTGAGGTGCCAAGCAAATATTCACCTTCATATAGGGCATTGCCTCTGAACATAGGAAACACATAATCAGACACAAACTCTTCACGCAAATCTTCAATAAAGATATGTTTTACACCGTGTAATTCTGCCTTGCTTCTTGCTTGCGTTACATCTTCACCCTGACCTAAATCAGCTGTGAATGTTATAACCTCGCAATTATAGTGCGTTTGCAACCATTTGAGGATAACTGAGGTATCTAATCCCCCAGAATATGCAAGAACAACTTTTTTTATGGATGTATCTGCCATTGTCACTCCAGAAAGGCTATATGATGTGTAATCTATCCGTTTTAGGTATCGCAATATGTCGAATAAATCACTTTTTACTCAAGGTTACATGAATTTTATGACCTGCTTAACAAATTACACAAAATCATTCAAATTAATATAGGTGAAATATAAATTATGGGCCAAAAAACCAATATTAATCACAATAAAGTCATCAAAAAATGGGCGCAGATATTAGGATATGCAGGCGCAACACCCTTTATTGGATTAGGGTTTTTATTGATGTTTGCTGGCAAACAATTCACGCCTTTTATCGCATCAGCACTGCTTTTTTATGGGGCAATTATTTTAAGTTTTCTAGGCGGATTACATTGGGGGCGGATTGCTTCTTTCCAACATAATCAGGCAAATGAAAAATGGATTTTGATTTATTCGGTAATTCCTGCCCTGATCGGCTGGGCAAGTGTTTTGCTATATCCGATCTGGGGCGGTGTTATCTGGTTGCAGATTAGCGGGTTTATTTTTGCTTATATTATGGATGTGCATCTATTAAAAAGCAGTATATGGCAACAATGGATGCCTAAACTGCGGTTTCATTTAACCCTAGCAGCCAGTTTAAGCTTAATAATTTTAGCGGTAAGCTAGTCATTTCATAGCTAAAAAAATATGTGATTATTTTCCAATTTTGAAAATAATTATTTGATGAGCATATTCAAAAGTCTGCCAACAGGTCCTGTTAAAACAATTGGCCCTTCATTTACAGCAAGAACGATACATTCCCCATCTGCATCAGCTACAGGTTTATGAACAGCACCTGTTTCTTGAATAGCAATATCGCCAGGACCGTATGTGCCATATTCATCTGAAAAGCCACCAGATAAGACGAGTGTTACCTCATTGCCTTCATGTGAATGGCTTGGCACAGCAGCATTAGGGGCTATCTTATATAATTTTGCGCTCCCAATTTCTGCATCACCAAAATGAATAACTTGCTCAGCAAGACCAATACCAATTCGTCGCCAATTCTTGGAAAGGTCTAAGTCTAAAACATAGTTTCTAAGAGGTAATGGTAATTCATCATTATCATTACTGACGACATTTTGGGATATTTTTTCTTCATCTTGCAATGTGTCTATTTCTGCCATTAATTTATTAAAGCTATCTTCTGACATTGAAATTGGCTCGGAGTTTTCCATTAACGCACCACCAAGTTGCATCAACATTTGAATAGAGCGAGCACTCTCCGGATTCATGGAGATATGTGTTTCCACCAAAACCTCTAATGCAAGAGGCAAAGATCCGTTAGCATAATCAATCAGCAATGATTCTACTAGAGTTATTGTGTTTTGCTTATTCATTGCGTTAATAATTACCTTTCAAGCTCTTCTAATTGATTTCGCAAACGGTTTATCGCAAGACGAATACGAGATTTTACCGTTCCGAGGGGTAAATTCGACTCATCTGCTATCTTTCTGTGCGAACTCTCTTCATAATACGCAGAAAGAATCAGTTTGGCTTGCTCTGGGGGTAAAGTTTTTAGTGCTTTTTGTATTTTTTTCTCTTCCTGGAAACGTTGTACTAGATCATCGCCCCTATCTATGGGCGTTTGATAGAAAGAAGGATCATTTAAATCAGGCAGAGGTCTGTTATCTTTTCTAAGCTTATCGATACGCTTGTTTCTTGCAATCGTAAAAATCCAAGTGCTAGCGCCAGCACTTTCAGGATTATATGTTTCCGCCCTACGCCACACCATAATCATCGTTTCTTGGCAAATTTCTTCAGCAGCAGAAACGTCAGATCCTATTCGAAGCAAAAAAGATTTTAATCTAGGCGTAAAATGTTCGTATAATTTTTTAAAGGCAGATCTGTCCTTATTGCTGCCAACAAGAAGCAATAACTTATCCCATTCAGACAAGTTGTTCTGATTATCATTAGAGGAGCCAGATCCCATGGCGCTATCTAACGATGAATTTATTTCTGCGACAACCCCAAAATTCATAAAATTATAAAAATATCAAAAAAATATGGATGAATTAACTATTTATATGAAATGTGAAAGTCATTAGATAATGGTGTCTTTCAAACAGCTTATAAAATTATTACCATGATTTTTTTTTAAATAAATCCTCCATACCCCTTGCTTCATTGTTAAAGTTTTGCGATTTATGAGCAAATAACCACTGGTCTTTTTACAATTCGGTAAATATTTATGAAAAATCTAGCGCATGGTGCAAAATATGACTGAAAAAACAGCCTTTTTCCTAAAAATGATTGTAATCTGCCTTTTTTCTACAGGCGTTTCTGCTGCAGAAAAAATTAAAATCGAACAATTTAATGACTGGTCTGTACTTCGGCAAGAAACAGATGCAGGTAGATTATGCTATATAACAAGTGATCCAATTGAAAAAAAAGGTGACTATGATAGAGATAATCGCGGTGAAACTAGAGTCTTCGTTACGCATGGTCCTGGCAAAGCAGAACGAGATGTAGTGTCAATCGTGGCAGGCTATATTTATAATAAACAATCTGAAGTTGAGATAAAGATAGACGGAAAAAAACAGACCTTTTTTACGTTGGAAGACAGAGCCTGGTCTTATGGTCCAGATGAAGATAAGAAATTAATTCAGAATATGAAACGCGGCAATAAATTAACTATCACAGGTGTTTCAAGCAGAGGAACTACGACAATAGATGAATATTCTCTGTCTGGGTTTACCAAAGCAAAGCAAATGCTAGATAAAATCTGTTCTTAATCAGGACAGGCAGAAAAAAGTTAAACTCTATGACATCACAAGCGCTAGGTAGGTCAGACCTTAAAGGCACAATAGCAGAATTGCCAAAACTGATAAATTTGACAGGGCTATCACTTGCAGAACTTACAGAAGTTTTGATCGAACTTGGTTTACCGAAGTTCAGGGCAAAACAAGTATGGAGCTGGATTTGGCGCCACGGAGTTACTGATTTTCAGGATATGAATAATATTGCTAAACCCATACGCGAACTATTGGCAAAGCATTTTATCATTACTCGTCCTGCAATTAGCCGCAGGCAACAATCTTCTGATGGCACTATTAAATGGCTAATAAGATTAGCAGATGGTCAAGAAGCGGAAACTGTTTATATTCCAGAAGATGACAGAGGAACAGTTTGTATATCTAGCCAGGTAGGATGCACACTGACCTGTTCTTTTTGTCATACTGGGACGCAACGGCTTGTGCGTAATTTAACCGTAGATGAGCTTTGTGGTCAGATTTTATTGGTAATGGACGAATTAGGTGACTGGCCAGCAGGGAACCCAACACGGCGACTAACAAACGTTGTTTTGATGGGAATGGGAGAGCCATTATTTAATTATGAATATGTCGCACAAGCCATGAAGATTGTCATGTCTGGTGACGGCATAGGGATATCAAAGAGACGAATCACGTTATCTACTTCTGGAATTGTGCCTGAAATCGCCCGTTGCGGCGAAGAATTAGGAGTGAATCTTGCTATCAGCCTGCATGCGGTTTCAGATACATTGCGAAATGAGCTGGTTCCTATAAATAAAAAATATAATCTTGAGCTATTGCTGGATACAGTGCGTAATTATCCTGGTTTGTCTAATGCAAGACGCGTAACTTGGGAGTATGTTATGTTGGACGGGATTAATGATAGCCCTGAAGATGCTAAGGCATTGATAAAATTGATCAACGGAATCCCATCAAAAATTAATTTAATTCCGTTTAACCCATGGCCAGGGTCAATCTATCAAACGTCTAAGCCTGAAAAAATAGAAGCATTTGCAAGCATTGTTCTAAGAGCAGGATATGCCTCACCTGTTCGCACGCCAAGAGGCAGTGATATTCTTGCTGCTTGTGGTCAATTAAAATCTGACTCCGTGCGCCTGAGGGCACGAGAAAGAGTATAACAGATAGTTAAAAGCGTTAAATTTGTTTCTTGGTTTAAAATTATTCTAAAAATGCAAAATAGATTGCAGAAACCCTTGCACAACTAGTTTACCCCCCTTACATTATGGAATAAGGAAATTTGCAGCGTTAAAGGAGTATTTACATGCAAGATAATCGTTATGCCAATACAGCTTCAGCAGAAGCGAGCCAAATCGATGTTGGTTTGCGTCGTTATATGCTTGGTGTTTATAATCATATGACAACTGCACTTGCACTTACGGGTCTTTTCGCATTTGCCATGAAATGGGCAGCGTTATCCATACCAGGTGTGGCTCAAACAGTTTATGGTTCGCCATTGCAATATGTAGTGATGTTTGCACCATTCGCTTTGGTAATGTATCTCAGTTTTAATATTCAAAAATTGTCCCCTTTTATGGCACGTAATTTATTTTATATTTATGCTGCCTTAATGGGACTTTCGCTTTCCTCTATTTTGCTCGTGTTTACGGGTGAGTCTGTTGCACGTGCCTTTTTCGTAACCGCAGGTGCGTTTGCAGGATTATCTATTTATGGATATACGACAAAACGTGATTTAACAGCCATGGGATCATTTATGATTATTGGATTGTTTGGAATCATAATCGCATCTTTGGTCAATATCTTTGTTGGTTCTGATGTGATGCAATTTGCTATATCAGTAGTAGGTGTTTTTGTATTTGCAGGTCTTACAGCATGGGATACTCAAACAATTAAATCAATGTATTCTGCTGCAGATAGTGCCCAGGCAGCAGCAACAAAATCAATTTATGGTGCATTGAAATTATATCTTGATTTCATTAACATGTTCATCATGTTGTTACATTTGTTTGGCAACAGAGAATAGAGTTAAGATTCACTGAGGCGTAAATTAAATTTAAAAAACGCTCTTTTAAATGAGAGCGTTTTTTTTAATGAGGAGATAATAAAGTGAGTGTGAGTTTAACACACTATCTTTCACAAAATCTTGACCAAGATGAGATTGGAAAAGCGGTTAAAGATACTGTCCTTTCTCTTTGTAATTCTTCCAAAATAATTGCTCAAGCATTGTCTGTAAACGGGCTAACCGACGCTCAATTTGGCGACCAAATTGGTGGTCTTAATGCTGATGGAGATTCTCAGAAGGCACTTGACGTACTCGCAGATAAGGCAATTATCCAAGAAATTTCAAACTATCCAGTAGCAGCCTATTTCTCAGAAGAACAGGATGAAGCGCTTCTTCTTGATAAGAATGGCAGCCTGATTGTTTGTGTTGATCCTCTAGATGGTTCTTCTAATATTGATAATAATCTTTCTGTTGGGACTATTTTTTCAATATTACCTCGCCAAGCAGAATTGTTTGAACCTGATTACTTGATGGCAGATGCGCTGCAGCCTGGTAAAAATCAGCTGGCAAGTGGATTTTTTGTTTATGGTCCGCAAACAAGCTTAATTTTAACTACAGGTAACGGCATTGCAGGATTTATTCTTAGCGGCGATGATTTTGTCCAAATGGAGTGGCAACCGAGCCTGCAAGAATCTAGTGATCAGTTCGCTATAAATATGTCAAATATGAGACATTGGGCACCCCAAGCAAGAGATTATATTCAAAAATGTCTAGATGGTTTAGAGGGCGCTTTTGCAAGAAACTATAATATGAGATGGTGTGGCTCTTTGGTAGCAGATGCCTGGCGCATATTTAGGCAGGGGGGTATTTTTTTATATCCAGAAGACAATAGACAAAATTATCATGCAGGACGCTTGCGTCTTATTTATGAAGCAAATCCAATCGCTTTTTTAGTAGAACAAGCAGGGGGGCGCGCCAGTGATGGTAAAACCCCGATTTTACAGATTAAGCCGCAGGCTATACACCAAAGAATACCGTTAATTTTTGGGTGTAGAAAAGATGTTTTAAATTATGAGTTACATCATTCAAATAAACCATAAAACTTAAATCTGATGCTAGTAAGAAGGGGAGTATAATGTTAATTACGTTACGTCAGTTGTTAGATCACGCCGCAGAAAATGGGTATGGATTACCTGCGTTTAATATCAATAATTTAGAACAAGGTCTTGCTATTTTAATGGCTGCCGAAAAAACTAATTCTCCTGTTATTATTCAAGCATCAAGAGGCGCCAGAGCTTATGCGGGTGATCAGTTATTGCAGGCATTGATAAAAGGATTGATAGAGACTTATCCCAATATTCCTGTTTGTATGCATCAAGATCATGGAAATTCCATGGCGACTTGCATGACAGCAATGCAGTATGGTTTTTCATCAGTTATGATGGATGGTTCTCTTGAAGCAGATGGTAAAACAGCTGCTAGCTATGACTATAATGTAGCAGTTACCTCTTCTGTTGCTGAGATGGCTCATTATGCAGGTGTTTCTGTTGAAGGAGAGTTAGGTATATTAGGTTCCCTTGAAACAGGAGAAGGGGAGAGTGAAGATGGTCACGGTGTTGAAGGCAAAATAGCTCAAGATCAGTTGCTAACTGACCCAAATCAGGCGGTAGAGTTTGTAAAAGCAACAAAGGTTGATGCATTAGCAATTGCGATGGGGACAAGTCACGGTGCCTATAAGTTTTCACGAAAGCCAGATGGTGCAATACTCGCAATGCATGTTATTGAAGAAATACATAAACGTCTGCCAAACACACATTTAGTTATGCATGGCTCATCTTCGGTGCCACAGGATATGCAGGATATTTTTAACGAATATGGCGGAGAAATGCCGCAAACTTGGGGTGTGCCAATTGAAGAAATAGAGCGCGGTATTAAAAATGGGGTTCGTAAAGTCAACATAGATACAGATAATAGACTGGCAATGGCAGGTGCTATCCGCAAAGTAGCGCAGCAGCATAAGAGTGAATTTGATTTAAGAAAATTTATGAAACCTGCAAGAGATGCAATGGAAGCTGTTTGTATTGACCGATTTGAAAGATTTGGTGCAGCAGGGCAGGCAGATAAAATCAAACCATTATCTCTTAAACAAATGTCAGCACGATATGAATCAGGTGCATTAGAGCCTATTATTGGCTAGATATATAAGACAGTATTATATTAACGCATATCTGCTACAAGCTTAGGGTCTAGGCGCTTATCTAACCAATTAATCCGCCAGTCTAAATGGGCGCCTGTTGAGCGCCCTGTGGACCCTACTCTGCCTATTATCTGGTCTTGTGTTACCTGTTCTCCTAAGTCAACAAAGACATCTTGAAGATGTGAATAGGTACTGCTGATATAATCACCATGTGAGATGATGATAGTCCATCCGGTAAAATATAAATTTTTTACCATGCTTATTTCACCTGAAGCAGAGGCATGAATTGGCGTTCCCAAGGGAGCTGCGATATCAATTCCGTAATGAGGTTGTCTTGGCGCACCATTCAAAATTCGCTGGCTACCATAAACACCTGTGATAGTACCCTTAACAGGCCAGTTAAAACCGTCTGTGAAGTAATTTACAGAGTTCCCTTTTATGGCACGTGCCTGTTTAACTATTTGCGCATCCTTTTTTATCCGATTTAGGGTATTAGCTGGAGGCGATACCATATTGCTAGGTAAACCATAGATTTTTTGAATATCATAAATTCTCTGTTTTGGTTTTAGTTTTATTATAAAAGATACTCCGTCAGGGCAAACCCCTGATAAAATTTGTACCTCTGTGTCATCTCGATGAAAGCCAATCACAAAGCCATTTTCTGAGTTAATATTTATCAAAACACCATCTAATTGAATATTAGTAGCGCCTGCTGTTTTAAAAAGCATCAAGCCACCTTGTATAGGCTGTCCTTTTGTTGAAATTATGCAGGCGCTTACGCTAGCAGGTAGAAGAACAAAAACGCAGATAAAAAATACAGTTAAATTTTTCATTTTAGGTAAAGTTTGCTTGATGCGATTAATACAGATAGCTACCATAGCAGTAATTACACTTTCTCTCTTATTTTTAAATGAAAATATACCTAACGGTTACATAAGAAGATCCATATGACACATTCCCACGAAAAAATGATTATAATAGGCGCAGGCGCTGCTGGGTTCACGGCTGCAATTTATGCTGCTAGAGCAAATTTATCTCCTGTTGTACTTGCAGGCCTGCAACCAGGCGGGCAACTTACAATTACCACTGATGTTGAAAACTATCCTGGTTTTGCAGATGTAATTCAAGGTCCTTGGCTTATGCAAGAGATGCAACAGCAAGCTGAAAATGTGGGAACAAGGGTGATTTATGATATTGCAACTGCAATAGATACAAGTCAGCATCCAATACATATTCAGCTTGATGGCGGTGATAGTATGACAGCAGATTGCCTAGTCATTGCAACAGGCGCACAAGCACGCTGGCTTGGACTTGAGAGTGAGACAATTTTTAATGGCAGAGGTGTTTCAGCTTGCGCTACCTGTGATGGATTTTTTTATAAAGGGCGTGATGTGGTTGTTATTGGTGGCGGTAATACAGCTGTTGAAGAAGCGCTTTACCTCTCTAATTTATGTAATTCTGTAACTTTGATTCATAGACGCGACAGTCTGCGTGCTGAACAAATTTTGCAGGAACGTCTTTTTAAACGAGCAAATCTCTCAGTTGAGTGGAACTATACTGTGACTGAAATAGTTGGCGATAGTACGGGTGTAAATGCTGTAAATCTTCAATCTACAACCGATAATTCTGAAAAACAGATTAGCGCGCATGGCGTTTTTATTGCTATTGGTCATGATCCTGCAACAAAACCATTTCAGAAAAATGTAGAATTGGATGATGAGGGGTATATTAAGGTAAAACCTGGAACAACCCTAACCTCAGCTAAGGGCGTGTTTGCCGCTGGTGATTGTGTAGATAAAATATATCGCCAGGCAGTAACGGCTGCAGGAATGGGCTGTATGGCTGCGTTAGATGCAGAAAAGTTTCTTGCATCTCTATCAGACTAGGCTCTTGTTTTAAGCTATTGCTGGTGCTTGCGGTTTGGGCGTGCCAATTGAGAAATTAATAGCACTTGCAAAAATACCAGCGGCTATAGCAATGCTCCACATGATCTGATAGCTGCCTGTTAAATCATATATATAACCTGCATACCAAGCGCCAAAGAATGAACCAATTTGATGAGATAAAAACACCATTCCATATAACATAGTCACATGTTTAGCGCCAAAGAAGGACACCACAAGACCACTTGTTAATGGGATGGTGCCTAGCCACAAAAGACCTATTGCAGAGCCGAAAAATAGCGCCATAGCTGGAGAAGGTGGCATAAATACAAAAAAAGCAATCACCGCCGAACGTGCAATATAAATAAAGGCTAAAAGATTTTTCTTGGAAAATTTACCACCAAGATATCCAGCGGTAAAAGAGCCTATAATATTAAATAATCCAACTAAAGCAAGCGCCCAACTTCCCACTTTGGTTGTAAGACCAATATCAGTAATATAGGTTGGCAGATGCGTTGCGATAAAGGCAACATGAAGACCACAAACAAAAAAACCAGTTGTTAATAACAGATAATTTTTATCCTTAAAGGCTATTGAGATTGCTTGTTTGGCAGTAATTGCATCTGCTAAATCCTTGGTTGAAGCCTGTTGTTCTTTTGGTATGCGAAGACCAAGAGAAAACACTGTAACAGCAGCTACACAAGCAGCTAACACAACATAGGCTATCTGCCATCCGAAGTTAGATAAAAGTGTTTGGCTGAAAGGCAACATAATAAATTGCCCAAAAGAGCCAATTGCTGTTACCAAACCGAGCGCAATCCCCATTTTTTCCTTCGGGGCTACTTTTGCAACTGCGCCAAGAGCTACAGACATACCAGCACTGGCAAGTGCCATTCCTATTAAAACCTGACCTATGATTAGGGTTGCAGGGCTTATAAACCCAGCCATCAGCAATAAACCTATCATATAAAACAAACCACCAGCCATGCAAATGCGGGCAGGTCCATATTTATCTGCCATCGCTCCAAATACAGGAGCAGCAAGTCCCCAACATAAATTTTGTAGTGCTATCGCAAGAGAAAATAAGGTTCTACCTTCGCCAAGTACCTCACTAACGGGTTGAAGAAATAAACCAAAACTCTGGCGCACCCCCATTCCAATCGAGATGATAATTCCACTGGAGATTAGAACAATAATCCAGTTAACCTTACGAGAATCGTGTGTTTGGCTTGACAAAATATAAACCTTTTCTAAGAAAACCATATGAGATCACAATCCCAAAAATTAAGAATGCTGTCTAGCACTAGTTTTAGTAAAAAGGTCTAAAAATTAAAGGTATAATGATACCGTGTTGGCGGTTTCGTTTTTTAAAAGGTAGTAAAGAGAGTGAATATTAGTCATCAAGGCTAAGAAGCCTAATTTCCGAGGCTTGTGGACCGCGTCCATCATCTGTGACTTTCAAAAATAATTTTTGACCCTCATTAAGATGATAAATACCAAAATTTCGTAATGTTTTTAAATGCACAAAAACATCTGCTTGTTCATTTTCAACTTCCACAAAGCCATATCCTTTTGCGGCATTGAAAAATTTAACATTGCCTCGAATCTCACCTTCTAAAGGTTCTGAGTCTGAGGGAATAGTATCAGATAATGCACGCTCTATTGAGAGTATTTCCTTAACTACTTGACCTCGCTCATTAGAGGCTATGGATAAATGCAGCTTGTCTGTTGCATAAACGGTTGATAAGCCAAAGCGTTCTAACGCAGATCGATGTAAAAATATTTCTTTATCACCAACAGTAATAAACCCATATCCCTTTTTTTCGTTATACCAAACAACTGTACCAATCTTTACCGTTTCATCCATCATAAATACCCAATAATAAAATCCAAAAATAAAAAAACATCTTTAATTAAAAAATTCTCAAATAAAGGTTGAGCGTTCTTTTTTTACAAAAGCCCAACAAATGTTTTTCAATGTTGATAGGATTATCTAAATAACTTTAATAATTCGTAAAATTTTTAGGGAAAAAATTATTATTATTTAAGTTTTTCAATAGAATCATGTATATTATGTATTACGGCAGATACGAATTCTGAATGTGTAGTTACATTTTTGGTGTTATCTGCAAAAGTAATAGCTCGCGAAGAATTAATTAAGCCGCCCTGATAACAGGGTTCTTTATGGTCATATGTTAATCCAGATAACGCCATGGATGCATCTGCACCCTGTGCCCCAAATCCAGGTATAAGAAAAGGACTGGAATTAAGCTGTTTTCGCAGTAATCCTGCTTCTGATGGGTTTGTTGCTCCTACTACTACACCTATTGAAGACCAGCCTGTCTTGCCTTTATGCAAGTCAATCATTGGGGCAAGTTTACTAGCTAAGTGTTGATAAACAGGTTTGTTTTCAGATTGTAATCCTTGTAAATCAGATGAACCAGGATTACTGGTTCTAAGTAAAATGAAAAGCCCTGCATGGTTCTTGATAGCGGTATTAACAAATGGTTCTAATGTATCAAGGCCAAGAAACGGGTTTACGGTAAGTGCATCTGCATAAAATGGCGCATTCGCGCCAAGCCAGGCATCTGCATAGGCAGTAGATGTTGAGCCTATATCGCCTCTTTTTGCATCCATTATTACAAGTAACCCCGACTCTTTTGCATCTTGTCCAATCTGCTGGAGGACCCGCATTCCCTCAGGACCAAATTTTTCAAATAATGCTACTTGTGGTTTTACAGCTGGAACATGGTCTTGGGCAGCTTTGATACAGGCATATGAGAAATCATATAATTTTTCGATCTGCTCTGCTTGCCCAGTTGCTCTAAATAAACTCGGCATCAATGATATATGGGGATCTATACCAACACATAAGGGTGTTTTTCTGGCTTTTAATGCGTTTGATAAACGGTCACCAAAAGGCTGTTTGAGTGAATTCTCTGTCATTATTTTTATATATCTTATAAAGGATAATTTTTTATTGGAATTTATAATTCTTGTTCTGTCTCTGGCTTGGTGATAAGCCCAACAGCCGCACGATAGGTTGTAAGAAGAATATCTTGTTCTGCAAGCACCTCATGATCAAGCGCACGCATTTTAACAATTTGACGCATTATTTTAGGCTCAAAACCAGTAGCTCTTGCTTCTGAATAGATATCTCGAATGTCTGCCATAAGGGCCCTTTTTTCTTCCTCAAGTCTTTCAACTCGTTCAATAAATTGGGATAACTGGCTTGCGGATGTATTAGCTGAAGGGGGTGTGTCAGACATAATTATATTCTCATTTCCTCAATGGTTAGGTGTTTTTTGAAATTGAATTTGCTGGTCAGCATTAGCCTCTGTTTGGTATTTTTCTTTCCAGTCTGAATAAGGCATCCCATAAATTAATTCTCTAGCTTCTTCCTTGGACAACATAATATTTTTTTCTCCGGCTGCATCCTGATACCATCCAGAAAGGCAGTTGCGGCAAAAACCAGCTAGGTTCATAAGATCAATATTTTGTACATCAGTTCTGTTTTGTAAATGAGATACGAGCCTACGAAATGCGGCTGCCTGCACCTCAATTTCAGTTTGGGTTAGTTTTTCATCCATAGTTCAACTCCTCATCAATCTTTGGATTTAACGCTTAATTCACAAAAATACAATATCGTGCCCTAAAAACATTAGGTGATAAGGTGATTATGTGATTCTGCGCGCTGAAACAACTTGAAAATTGAATAGTTTTGAAAAATCTAACGGAAAAAACTTTGCCAAGACTAACAAATTTTAATATTCTAAAATCGAAATTATGCAGAGACCGATATGAAAAAGATACCCTTAATATCTGAAAGTCAAAGTGCGGACAAGTTTGAGCGTATTCGACGCGCACATCAATCTGAAGTAGCAGAAGATTATGTGGAGATGATTGCAGACCTTATTCAGGAAACAGGTGAGGCAAGGGCAGTTGATTTAGCAAGCAGGTTTGGTGTAACCAGTCCAACTGTAAATGCAACTATACAAAGGTTGCAAAGAGAAGGGTTGGTTGAAAGCAAGCCATATAGGTCAATTTTCCTTACAGAGTTAGGCACACAGTTAGCTGAATCTAGCCAAATCAAGCATAAGGTTGTCCGTGATTTTTTAATTGCCATCGGGGTAGATGAAGATGTTGCTGACCAAGATGCAGAAGGGGTAGAGCACCACGTAAGTGAACAAACATTAGCCAAATTTAAAGCATTTTTGGCGCAAAAATAGTAAAAAATAAATTTATCACTAAATAATTTTATTCAGCCTATAAACCGTGAATACTTCTTATACCCTGAAATTTAAATATTTCAGCTTTAGTTTCTACCCAAATAAAAGAAATAATTCCGATTTTTGTTTTTACTAATTTTTTGAGAAGAATCCCCTACCAATCCAATCCATTCAATGCCAGTGATATCTGGCGCTTCTGGTATTTGTGTTAACGCAATGATAGGTGAAGGAGAATCTGAATTATAATTATATTTAAGTTCAAAATGATTGCTGGGGTAGTTGTCATTATCATACACAGTTACGGAAATAGGGTTTTGGTAAAAATACCATTGTAAGTTTGCAGCTGTTACACGTCTATCTGCTATAATTGTTTTTACATCATGCTGTTCTATGTGGTTTTGCAAATCACTGGATAATGCTTGCCAGCCTCTTACGCGCCTGAGGGGATCAGATGATGGCGCGAAGATGCCTAGTTGACCAGTGATAACAACACTAATTAGAAATAAAGCAAGTAATGCATTTATTCCATGGGTTGCTGAGCTTAATATTTTAGAAGGAAATGAGCCAAACCACCCTGCTACAAGCAAAGTAACAGCTGGATAAGCAGCCATCGCCCAATTTGCATTTGCTTCTTGTAAATAAGCTTGGATAGAAATAATTAGAAAAATGGGAACGCAAAATAAAAGTAAGAATAAACTATGTTTCTGCCATTTGGTGATAGCCATAAAAAAACAAACAAGGGCTAATGGGCCAAAGACAAAAATTTGTGCCTGCCAAAAATCAATTACACCCTGAAATGAATAGGATGGAAGTGTTAGATTCGCATTTTCAGATAGGTGAATAACCGTAACTAGACCATTGTTCAAATTCCAAATAAGATTAGGCATTAAAATAATTATAGCACCAGCTAATAATGCTAGAAAACATAAAAACCGCTTTGAATAAGAGGAAACATGACCAGATAAAAGCCATAATATAGCGCATAATATAAAATATGCGCCAGCATATTTGGATAGCATGGCAAACCCTACTAAAAATCCAGCAAGTAGAAATTTGTAAGGAGATAAATGGGTGACTGTATTTGATGGGAGTATTAAATATAATGCAGAGCACCAAAATAGCACCATTGGGGTGTCAGTTGAAATAACGGCACTGCCAAGTGAAATCGCTGGCATTAGCGCCCATAATAAGGCAGCGATTCTGCCGATTCCACCTGCCCTTGGGGTGTCATCATTCAACTGATATGCACATCGCCAAATAATAAGAGTAGTGATAAATTGCAGTAATGGTGCAAAAATCCTAACTCCAAAGGTGCTATGACCAAAAACAAAATGAGAAATACTAATAAGCCAGGCAATTAAAGGAGGTTTTGAGTAATAGCCAAAAGATAAATCCTGGCTCCAGACCCAATATTGTGCTTCATCCACACCTAGTTCAAGAGGGGTTGTGTAAATACCAAAAATACGAAGTGCAAATAGGCAAAATAACCCAAAAAGCAAAATAATATCTGCTTTCACCCAATCATAAGATGCATGTTCCATGCTTGGTTGAGTAAAGTTATTCTGGTAATGGCGCCCCATTTGCTTGTCCCAGTTTTACTAATCCGCATAAACGCATAAAAATGGTTTTAAACGGTTTTTTATGTTACTGTTCCCAAATCTCACATGAAATGGAGATAAAATCAAATAAGCGTTTCAAATTAATTTATTTCTGGCATAAAAATCTCTAATATAAAGAGTGATAGTTACCTGATCTGAGAGTTTTTATGAATAAGAATATTACCACTGAAATAGAAGAAATCATAGATGAGTTTTCATTTTTTGATGATTGGGCTGATCGCTATCAACATTTGATTGACCTTGGCAGGAAACTTCCAAACTTGCCTGAGAAATATCAGAATGATAGCTATAAATTATCTGGTTGCCAGTCAACGGTATGGTTTGTTGCTGATAAAACAGAAGATAATCTAATACAGTTTAAAGCGCAATCAGATGCAGCCATTGTGCAGGGGCTAGTAGCTCTTATGCTGCGTGTTTATTCTGGTCGAACTGCGGCTGAAATATTGAGCACAAATCCAGATTTTCTTACTGAAATAGGACTCGATAAACATTTGTCTCCTTCCAGAAAAAATGGACTTTCTGCAATGATTACTAAAATCAGGACCTCTGCATCACAGTTAGTCAAATAACCTATTAAAGCTATTTAATTAACCTCTCTCTCTGCTCTTGGGGTACACCCATAAGTCTCACGATAACATTTCGAAAAATGAGAAGCAGAGATAAACCCGCAAGCAAGTGCAACTGATAAAATTGACATTGACGTCTGACGTAGCAGATGCCTGGCTCTGGCTAATCGAAGATTTAAATAATGCCTTGTTGGAGTAATCTGCATATATTTTTTGAATAATCTTTCTAATTGGCGAGTTGAAAGATTTGCCTGTTCAGCTAAACCTGTCTGAGATAGGGGTTCTTCTAAATTTGCTTCCATATTAGCAATAACCAATAATAATTTAGGGTGTGATACACCAAGACGAGTTCGTAATTCTATGCGTTGTCGGTCGTGACTATCCCTTATTCTATCATGAATAAATGTTTCAGAAATTTCTGCTGCAAATTTTGCGCCATGCGCCTCTGAAATAAGATGTAGCATCATATCAAGAGCAGCCGTGCCACCAGAACAGGTTAAGCGAGTGCCATCAATTTCAAATAAATCATTAGTAATTTCTAGATGCGGAAATTCTTCACGCATTGCATCTATATTTTCCCAATGAATGGTGCAGCGTCTATCATTTAGCATTCCTGCTTTTGCTAATATATAGGAGCCGCTGCAAATTGCACCAACAATAATGCCGCTCCGCTCTAATCTTCTGATAATTGCTAATATTGCTTTATTAGTATGTTTTTCAACGTTGGTTCCGCTGCAAATCAATACTAATCTGCAGTTAAATAATGTTTGTATATTACCACTAGTGGAAACCTCAAGACCATTCGAAGCTTTCACAATCTTATCAGTCAGATGCGTTGTAACCCAGCTAAATAACGATTTTTCACGAAGCCTATTAGCTGCACGAAGAGGCTCGACAGCAGCGGAAAATGCGAGTAAGGAAAAATCTGAAATCATTAAAAACCCGACTTGAACTGTTTCCAATTCGGTTAGGGGTTTTAACATGTCTTTAACCGAGTTGCCTTTCACCAATTTCTCCTAGTATGATGCGTACAATTTATAATTCTTTCGATTAATTTTTAATTTAAACCGTATATCCTAATTTTCTATGATAATAGGATAAAGTTGAATTTTAAGGCGGATTTTGAGTATTTCTAGTCGAAAAAGCTCCCTTTATCTAGGCTTAAAGCGGTTAATTGGTGATGTGAAGTAAAATGAGTTCACCTAATTATAAATCAAAGAGTGAATTATTTTCCTTGTAAAGGATTTTTAAAAAAGAAGTAGTTTAAGGAAATATAACTATGAGTGATATAGAAATTGCCCGCAATGCAACAATAAAGCCTATTTCTGAAATTGCGGAAAGACTTAATATTCCCAATCAAGCTATGATACCTTTTGGGCATGATAAGGCAAAGATAAATCTTGATTGGTTGGAAAAGCAACCTGCCAAGGATAATGCTAAGCTAATTTTGGTTACTGCAATTAATCCTACCCCAGCTGGCGAGGGCAAAACCACCACCTCTGTTGGTTTGGGAGATGGTATCAACCGAATAGGCAAAAAATCCATCATCTGCCTTCGAGAGCCTTCACTTGGACCCTGTTTTGGTATGAAGGGCGGCGCTGCTGGTGGGGGATATGCTCAGGTTGTTCCAATGGAGGATATCAATCTGCATTTTACAGGTGATTTTCATGCTATAACATCTGCCCATAATTTATTATCAGCAATGATTGATAATCATATTTACTGGGGCAATGAACTTGATATTGATACGAGGCGTATTGTTTGGCGCCGGGTTCTTGATATGAACGATAGAGCGTTACGTCAAAACACGGTGTCTCTTGGTGGTGTTGCAAACGGATTCCCAAGAGAATCAGGATTTGATATTACGGTTGCTTCAGAGATTATGGCAATCTTATGCTTAGCATCAGATCTTGAAGATTTGCAGGAAAGATTGGGCAATATAATTATTGGGTATCGTCGGGATAAATCAGCAATATATTGCCGTGATATAAAAGCAGACGGGGCAATGACAGTATTATTGAAAGCGGCATTGCAGCCTAATTTAGTGCAAACATTAGAATCAAACCCTGCATTTATTCATGGCGGTCCTTTCGCTAATATCGCGCATGGATGTAACTCTGTTATTGCAACAAAAGCAGCTCTTAAATTAGCTGATTATGTGGTAACTGAAGCAGGCTTTGGAGCAGATTTAGGGGCTGAAAAATTCTTTAATATAAAATGTCGTAAAGCTAATTTGCAACCAGCATGCGTAGTGCTTGTGGCAACAGTTAGAGCGTTGAAGATGAATGGCGGTGTGAGTAAAGAAGCGTTGGGAGATGAGAATTTAGACGCAATTCAAAAGGGAAGCGAAAATTTATTAAGGCATATCGAAAATCTACATAAATTTGGTGTGCCTGCCATTGTAGCAATAAATCATTTTGTAACAGATACCCCAGCCGAAATTGAACGTGTCAAACAGATTACTAAAATTGCCGGTGTTGAAGCAATTGAATGTCGGCATTGGGCTGATGGTTCTAAGGGAACAGAAGAACTTGCCAAGAAGGTTGTAGATATTTGTGATAACGGACAGGCGAATTTTACCCCCCTTTATCCAGATTCGATGTCATTACTAGACAAGATTACAACCATCGCAACACAGATTTATCGTGCAGATAATGTAGTCGTGGATAAAAAAATTCAAGATCAATTGGTAGAATGGGAAGCCGCGGGATATGGAGATTTGCCAGTCTGTATGGCAAAAACACAATATTCTTTTTCAGCAGATCCATCATTGCGTGGGGCGCCAATAAATCATAGCCTTCCCATTCGCGAGGTTAGGCTATCAGCAGGGGCAGGGTTTATTGTTGCTGTGTGTGGGGATATCATGACGATGCCTGGGTTGCCAAGGAGACCAGCTGCTGAAATGATAGGTATTAGTGATGCTGGCGAAGTTGAGGGGCTATTTTAATCAGATTTGATACTGGTGCGAATTATGCAAATCTAATATGGAATGAAGTATGAATGATACGGTAAGTCATACCCAAAATTATGACCAAAATTATAATCCGGATAGGGTAGTGATAACTTCTTCAAGTAATCAAGATATCAAACGACTACGCTCATTGCATGAGCGTAAATATCGGAAGCAGACAGGCTGGTTTCTGGCAGAGGGTCTGCGCATTTGTACAGAAGCGTTGCAGCAAGGATTTGCCCCACAAAGATTGCTATATGAAGATGGCAGAGAGACAGACCCGTTAATTGCTAATTTAATTATCGCATGCGAGCAGGCTGGGGGAAGGGTATTACCTGTAACCCGTTCCTTGCTAGTTAAAGTAAGCAATAAGGATAATCCGCAAACAGTTATTGGCGCCTATCAACAATTTACAACACCCTTATCTGATATTTTAGCATCTGATGTTACATGCTGGGTTGCGCTTGATAGGATACGTGATCCTGGGAATTTAGGCACCATCATTCGCACGATTGATGCGGTAGCAGCTGATGGTATTATTTTAATAGATGACTGTACAGACCCATTTTCCGTAGAATCAGTTAGAGCCTCTATGGGCGCAATTTTTACACTTAAAATTAGCGTTTGTTCTAGTGATGAGTTTCTCATTTTTAAACAAAATTTTAGCGGAGATGTAATTGGAACAGCATTGCAATCTAGCTCAGATTATAAACAAGCCAACTGGCGCAGTCCGTGTATTATTCTGATGGGTAACGAGCAAGCAGGATTGCCTGCGACGCTAAGAAATGCCTGTGACCAGCTTATATCAATGCCAATGCTTGGTCGTTCAGATAGTCTTAATCTGTCTGTTGCAACTGGGATTGCTTTATATGAATACTTACGGCACCAACCTAGTTAAAAACCAGACCATCTTGCATAAATGGCTTGTCCAATCGCTCTTGGTGGCTTTTCTGATATCTGCTGATTTTCAATAATAGCTATTTCACCAGATGCTAATTGCCCGCCGAGACCTGCAAGATTATCTGCCATAGCAGAATGAACAGAAATAACAGACATTCTAACAGCATAAATAGTCGCAACCAGAAATAAGGGTGTGTCTGATAATAAGTGTCGGCATGATTTTAATAAAGAAGGCAGGTCCTGATGTAGTTGCCAAATTTCATTTTTGGGACCTCTGCCATATTTTGGTGGATCAAGAATGATACCATCATAAGTCTTATTCCGCCTTAATTCGCGCTGAACAAACTGTAAGGCATCTTCAGTTATAAAACGAATAGGGGCATTTTCAAGCTTGCTAAGTGACCTATTATCAAATGCTAGCTGAATGGCTTTTTTGCTTGCATCTATGTGGGTTACTTCAGCACCTGCTTTTGCGGCATGAAGACTTGCAATACCAGAATAAGCAAACAGATTTAATAATCTTGGGGGGCGTTGATGAATTTTGATAAACTCTTTAATCTTAGCTGCGCACCATTGCCAGTGGACGGATTGTTCTGGGAAAAAACCCAGATGTCTAAAAGCCGTAGGCATCGCAAAGAAATGAATATCTTCAAACTGCATTTGCCAGCTTTCAGGAAGTGATTCAACAAGCTGCCAGCTGCCGCCCTTATCACTATCCTGACCAGATGTAAGAAAATGACCGTCTGCGTTATCCCAATCAGATTGCGGCAATCGCGGAGACCATAAAGCTTGCGCTTCTGGTCTTACAAATTGATATGGTCCAAATTGCTCTAACTTCTGGCCATTGCCAGAATCAATTAAGTGATAATCGCGCCATCCATTTGGATAGAGTTGTTGTGAGAATTCTGAATAATGTAGTTTCATGAACCGCATATTGACGATTAAACGAGCTGCTGACAAGCCCAATAGTGCCCTTATGATACCTATGGAATAAATTTTTAGTTTAAGACATAATGGAGCTGTGATGAAGAATTTTTTTTAATTCATTTTTAGATTAAAGTTTTTGTCTTACATAAATTTGGGAGCTTGCATGGACGCTGTGGACAAAAAGATTTTGGATATATTGCAGAAAGATTCTGCCCAGCCAGTAGCTGATATTGCTCGTAAGGTTGGTTTGTCTGTCACGCCATGCTGGCGCCGGATACAAAGGCTTGAGGAAGATGGTATAATCAAGGCGCGTGTAGCTTTGCTAGATGCAGACAAGTTAGGTCTTGGGATGTCTGTTTTTGTTGCTCTTAAAATTGCCGAACATTCATCAGATTGGTTACATAATTTTGCAACAAAAATTTCTGAATATGAAGAAGTTGTTGAGTTTTATAGAATGTCAGGAGAAGTTGATTATTTGCTTCGAGTAGTTGTAAAAAATATGGCAGCCTATGATGCATTTTATAAAAAACTAATTACAGAAGTGTCATTAAAAGATGTTAGTTCTTCTTTTGCGATGGAAGAAATTAAAAACTCAACGTCACTTCCTATCAATCAGAATTAAAATGCTTAACTCTGATGCGTAATATTCAAAATAATGGATAGTAAGTTTTTAATAAAGGCATTCTGTGAAAATCGTTCCTCTGCCAGAGTATTTTTTGCTTTTGTCTGATACTCACCTAATTTGTTTGGGTTTCTAATTAGCATTTTTATATGAGATGCTATTTGATGGCTATCAGCAGGTTCGAAAAAAAGCGCATTTTCATCACCCTGGCAAATCCACATTGGCCCATTTGTTTTAGAAGTGACGATTGCCACGCCATATTGCATCACCTCTGGCAAAACATAACCATATGGCTCATCTAAAGAAGGAAGACAAAAAACGTCCAAGTTAGAGGCAAATTTATTGATATCTGTCCAACCAATAAATCGAATGGGGTTTCCTTTGTTTTCAGCATATTGATGAAGGTGTTTAGATAATGGACCATCGCCTGCAAGCAAGAATTTAATTTCTGGATATTCAGAACGCACATCAGCAGCAGCATCAATAAATGACTGAAACCCTTTTTTCTCAACGAACCTGCCAGCTGCCCCTACGGTTTTTAGCTGACTTGCTCGCCCCTTGTTACTTGGCATTTCGGCTTCTGCCCTTGGCTCAAAATAATGAGGTAATAAATGAATGGTATCGCTATTTCGGCCGATATTTTTTGCCTTTTTCACCGCATTTGGTGTGAGGCAAATAAGATGGTGTGACCCCATAAATTGCTCTGGTTTATCATTATGGCAAATACCGATTATGATATCACAATATTTTCGAATGCTGGCGCACATAAAGCCGTTATGAACAAGACCTAAGGTAAAGGATTGTTTTTGAAGTGCGCTAATAGGTAAATAGGGCGCTCGCCTTATCAGCATTTTTTGCAGAGGGGACATTTTGATAAAACAAGTATTTGCGTAGCTGTTATCTGATGCTAATTTAGTTGGCATAAAACAAGAATTGTCAAATTCTGGAAGGTCTCCTAAAGCATCAAGATAGGCTGAAAACGCCCTTTGAATTCCTCCTGGTTTATTATCACTTGTCACATGAAGAATTTTCATCAACCTATCCAATCTATGATTTATACATATAACAGCACAAGAATGATGGAAATGCCAAGTATTGCAATGCCAGCTACTTCAAAAATAGTTATTTTCTCTTTTAGAAAAAGCCAAGAAAATAAAATTGATATTACTAATTCTATTTGCCCAACTGCTCGTACTGCCCCGAGGTGAAACATTGCAAATGCGATAAACCAAGCAGCAGAGGAAATGGCAGCTGTAATACCAATAAAGATCCCAATACGCCAATTCTCAAGACATAGTTTTAACTGGGCTGGTTCCTTTAATAAAAGATAGGTGCCTAGGATGATGGTTTGAAACGAGATAGCGATGGCAGCAGTAAAGCTTGCATCTAACACCAAGACATCTCCACCAAGCAGCAAAGTTGCTTTGAAATAACAAATATTAGCAAGAGCTAAAGCAGATCCAGATCCAATTCCAAGAAGATGAGAAGAGGAGAAAAATAAATGTCTTCTGCCGCCATTAGCAAATTCTATTTTCTGGTAACTAACCAAAGCAATACCCACAAGCCCGATGAGGATAGCCATTATAAGAGAAATGCTTGCGGTATATCCAATTATTATTGCTTCTAAAATGGCTGTTTGAAGAATTTCAGTTTTTGATAAGGCAATTCCAATTGCATAATTGCGATGTTTAAACATCATGATTAGAAGAATCGTAAATGCAATCTGCAACATACCACCGCTAGCAACACTTAAAATAAATAACGCATTCATGTGAGGCAGGGAGCTATTTGTTTGAATGCAAACAGCAAAGGTCCATAGCCAGGCGAATGCAATGCCATAAATAAAGCGGCTGAAACTGGCGCCTAATTCACCTGTGCGAGGCACTAAAATCTTTTGGCAAACTGTACGTAAAGATTGTGCAGTTGCCCCGATTATAGCAAGTATAGCCCAAATTTCCATGTTGATGGTCTAATCTAAAAACAGAGATAAATCTATGTTTTAGATGATTTTCTCAGGTGATTTTCTCAGGTGAATTTTTTAGGTGATTTTCTTTTAGATGTGATTGACGCACTACTTAGGTCTAGCACTCTTGATGTTTCCTGATTTTTATCTGAAATAATCTCTTTGACTACATTCCCAATATTATCTTTCACAAGATTATTTAATGTAAATTCAATAAACTGTTTCAACTCATCCGATAGGGTTTGATTGGAGTTACTGCTTGCCAATTCCCTGTGCATTTCAGTTTTGGGTTTGATAGATGAATTACGGCTTGATATGTCCCCAGTTGCGATTGAAACAGCTTGCCTTATATCTTGCATTAGGCTGTCAACATGGGAAGGTTCAGAATGGTTTTTACTAACCTTATCTTTGTGTTTATAGTCATTTGTATCTTTAAGGGCAATTTTTTCTGATAACACAGCTATTTCTGCTTCTCTTAAAAGCAATTTTAACTGGTTTAGGTGATGCGTAATGATTAGTTTTTCTTCAAAAAGATGAGTTAGGGTAGAGATATATGTTTTATCAATTCCCAATCTTTGCAGCAACATATCGTCAATAATACCATTTTTTGAGGTTAAGGCTTCTATAGTTGCAATATTGCGCAATGATTTTAAGCTATCCAAAAGGGGGTTATTATCTCTCATCATTAACTCTCGAACTTATCAGTCAGAATATTATGATAAGGTGATTCATTCATTTTGACTAGATTGAATATAGTATTTTTGCACGCTGCATCTGTATTGTTGTTATATCCAGCTATTTAATTTATATTTCAGCTAAGTGTTTAATTGTGTAAATCGTAAAAAATTGGGGGCATAGATGTCATTTCTAGCAAAGATGGTTGCTTGGCATGAAAAAATATTTGAAAATCGCTGGTTTACGCAAAGAGTGACATTGGTAACCATTGCCCTTGCTCTTTTATTGGGCGCAGTAGCGAGCTATATGAATTTTCAAGCAAGGCACATTAATTGGCAGATGTGGACTCAAAATAAGGCAGAGTTTTTTGTAGAGGATACCCCCCTTTTTACGACAATGGATGCTGGATATTTTCTTGGCATAGCAGGCTATCTAAAATCAGGTAAAACGGTAGAAGATTATCAAGCTCTTCGGGTATATCCTGAAAACCTGAATGAAAATCAACCTCTCAATACGCAAAGTAGGTCAGCACCCTTATTATCAAAAACCATTGCTTATTTTGCCGAAGATGCCTCGCCACAATCTTTGCTCACAGCTGGCAATAAAATTCTTCCCTACACAGCTGTGATAACAGTAATTGCAATATTTATAGCATTTGCGGTGACTGGCTACTGGATGGAAGCATCGGTTGCAGCAGCGGGAGGCGGCTTATCTCTTGCTTATTATTGGCGCTCGTCTATGGGCAGAATAGATACAGATCAGCTGAATCTGGGTTTTATGTATTTTATGTTTGCTATGGTTATGTGCGCTGGTAAGGCAAAAAACGTAAAATATGGCTTATTATTTACAATTATTGCAGGGATTACAGCACATTTATTCATGTATTGGTATGGCAAAGCTGAACTAATCATAATGGCTGCAATCGCATTATTCTGGTTACTGCTTGTCCTTTCACGAGATTGGCGACGGTATTTAGGGTTTACTATCCTATTTCTTCTGATTTCAGGCGTTGGTTTAATAAATCCATTTGATTCAATATATCTTCGAACGGGTCTGGATTTTGATAATTTTATTTTTAGTAATGTGATTTCGACTGTTACAGAAGCATCACGCGTGGATATTATGGAAATTTTCTATAGGATGACGGGTTCTGTTTTGATTAGCGTGATGTGTGTTTTTGGGATCTTATTATGGGCTTTCTGTCATCCAGTCATGGCAGTGGCATATGCCCCACTTGCTGGATTTTTTGTACTAAACATGTTTATTGGAAACAGAGCTGCTTTTTATTCTGCTCCTTTTTTCTGGTTTGGCGCAGCCTATTTAGCAGTGCTAGTAACCAAAATGATTATTTATCAAGTTTCAGCCCAATTTGAGAACTCCAAACATTTTATCACCAGTATTCTATCTCCTGCAGCATCGTTTGGGGTATGCGCGATATTACTTATATTAGTGTGGCTTGCAGGACCAGCCTATCAGCTTGCAAAACCATCTATTCCAGCCCCTGTAATTAAGGCGATGCTCTTTTTAAATCAGACAGAGATACAATCAGAGAAAAGTGTTGTTGCTAGCTGGTGGGATTATGGATATGCCTCTATGTTGTTTAATAATCTGCCAACATTCACCGACCCTGGCTCACATGGGGGTAAATCAAATTATTTTATTGCAGACGCGTTATTAGCAGATAATCAAGCATATACCGCTGATATACTTCGTTTTCTTGCCCGTGGCGGTCTGGATAGCTTAGATATGGCGGTTGCTAATAGCTCTGAGCTTAGAAAAAAAATCCTTGCTGATAGAAGCAAGCAAGCGCCAGCAGTATATTTTATGCTTACAGATCAGATGACAAGTTGGATGCCCTCTATATCAAAAATAGGAAAGTGGGATATTGATTTAGGGGCGCCCATGCGGATTGAGGGTAATAATTTAGGTCAGCCTCTCTCTTATAATTTTGTTTCCTGTGCTGATACAACCACACCTGGAATTGTAAGATGTAATAATTCGCCAGTAGATTTAAGAGAGGGTATGATAGATAACAAACCTGTTTTAAGTATGGTAAGTGAAACACGGGGAGGTAGATTTTTTGGGGGCAAACGCTTCAGAGATAATGCCTTAAATATGGTGCAAATCATGAAAGATAGTGAAGGAAAATCAACAAGAGTGGCTATTTTGCATAAAGAGCTTTTTTTAAGTAGCTATAATCAGATGTTTCATTTAGGCAGGTTTGATACTAAAAACTTTAAATTAATATATGACGGATATCCATTTGTTCGAATTTTTAAACTTCTCCCTGCATCCTAAATGGTATAGATAAATGCCTCAAAAAAAGGGCTTAAATTATTTAATAAAGAATATCTAAAACAGAAACCAAACATATGGCCCCGTAGCTCATCAGGATAGAGCGCGAGATTCCTAATCCCGAGGTAACAGGTTCGAGTCCTGTCGGGGTCACCATTTCCAAAAAAATACCTATAAAAATCAATAAGTTAATTACAAAAGCGTCCCACGTTTTTTGGGCGTGGTACACTTTACCAGTCTATTTTATCTAAAATATTAGCTGATTTTGACGCTAGATTGC
>JABJAN010000037.1 GCA_018666135.1 Alphaproteobacteria bacterium
CCAACAAAACTGCATGAAACGAAGTTAGTGGTATGTGCAGTATGCGGAATCTGTTTTGCTTCGTCCCACATTATATCGCAATTTCCGTGGTCTGCTGTAACAATCATCATGCCATTGGTAGTTTCAATAGCATCAACAAGCTGTGCAACACAATTATCTACAGTTTCAACTGCTTTGATAGCTGCTTTTAAATTACCAGTATGCCCAACCATATCTGGGTTAGCAAAATTGATAATAATCACATCATAGCTCTGTTCAGTAATTGCCTTGATAGCTTTTTGAAACAACGCCTCTGCACTCATCTCTGGTTGTAAATCATAAGTTGCAATTTTGGGGGAGGGTTCAAGTTGACGAGTCTCGCCAGTAAAAGCAGTTTCAACTCCGCCATTAAAAAAAAAAGTAACATGTGGATATTTCTCTGTCTCTGCTAGACGTAATTGAGTCATGCCAGCTTTTGAAAGGGTCTCTCCAAGACCATTGCTAAGGTCAACAGAAGCAAATAAATGGGGAACAACTCTATCAAGCGCATCTGATAATGCGGTCATCGCAAGCCCAGCTGCTGGTCTTACCTTTATTGGGTCTTGTATTTCTGTATCTTCTGGCAGAAAAAAAGCAGACATGATTTGACGAGCTCTGTCTACTCGGAAATTGGTCATTAGAATACCATCTGATGACTGCATGCCAGGGTAATCTTCAATCACAGTAGAGGTGATAAATTCATCTGTCTCACCTCTCTTATAGGCATCTTGAATTGCCTGTTCAGCTGAATCAGAGTGAAAGGGTGCGTGTGCTGCTCTGATGAGATCATAAGCAATTTGGGTACGCTCCCAGCGTTTATCCCTATCCATACTAAAATACCGCCCGATAACTGTGGCAAATCTTACATCATCTGGACATATTTTTCTAAGTGTAGAAAGATAATTTATGCTGGCATTTGGTGCGGTATCTCTGCCATCTGTTGTAATGTGCAGATAAACAGGTATTTCTGCTTCTCGCAGATAAGTTGCAAGACTGGCAATATGATTTATGTGTGAATGCACACCACCATCTGATGTAAGACCCAGTATATGGGCAGCACCACCAGTTTGCTTTAGCGTTTTAATAAATAAGCTAAGTTCACTACTTTGCGGCAAAAATCCAGCATTGATAGCATGTGTTATCCGAGGTAGATCTTGTTCAATAACTCTGCCAGAACCAATAGTTAAGTGCCCGACTTCAGAATTACCAGGTTGATTATCAGGTAGCCCTACGGCTGGACCTGACGCTTCAAGCTGACATGTAGGATAATCAGCAGCAAGCCTATCAAGACATGGTGTATCTGCCTTGAATACAGCATTTGTCTCAGACTCTTGACCGATGCCAAGACCGTCCAAAATACATAAAACGAGTTGTTTTTGTTTTTCTTGCATTATTCTTATCCATATAATATGCGTGATAGGGCTCTACAAGTATAAATTACCTGCAAAAATAGTATAAAAGAAGTCACTTTTTTATCTGGTTAATGACTCTTATGATAGGGATGATTTTTCAATATCATTTCTGCTCGATATAATTGTTCTGCAAGCATTGCTCTGAAAAGCAAATGAGGCCAAGTTGCACTCCCAAATCGAAGACAAGAATCAGCAGAATTTATAAGAGATTTTGTATGACCGTCCGCACCACCAACAGCAAAATAACATGAAGAGACACCTTCATCACGCCAGTTGCTAATTAATTCTGCTAACTGTTCAGAACTGGTGTCCCTGCCTGATTTATCCATAGTGATAAGCCTGTGCCCTTTTATCGTCTTCTGAGACAAGTAATCTGAAATTTTTGTACTTTCCTCTATTGCTCGCTGTGAATTAGAGAGCTGAGATGTTTCAAGCTCAATAATAGTGCCTGAAAAGGGTAGTCGTTTAAAATAGGTTTGAGTTAGCTCAAAAGTAGGGTGGTTTTTTTGTTTGCCAATTGCAATAATACTTAGCCGCATAAGGTTTGCCTTAAGCTTTTGTGAAGCCTGTTTCCTTTTAAATATATTAGTTTATTGCTCAGCTGTAACTTGAATAGTCTCTTCACTTCCAGAAGGAGCCCACATACGCTCAAGCCCGTAAAATTCCCGTACTTCTGGCTTGAATAAATGAACAATAACGTCACAGGCATCAAGTAATACCCAGTCGGCTTGCGCAGCACCCTCACGTCCAAGTATGGTAACGCCTGCTTTTTTTAGTTTAATTTCTAAATTCTGTGCCATTGCAAGCACCTTTCGAGATGAGCCACCTGATGCAATCACGATATAATCTGCGATTGAAGATGTAGTCCCAAGAGGGATAGATAAAATCTCTTCACCCTTGTCATCATCTAATGACTGCAGAACCAGTTTGTTTAACTGGTCAGGTGTAAGCTGCTCTTTCTTGTTTTTAATAGTCCATCTCCTTTATGTCGTCCTATTATATGTATTGTAATATAGCTTTTTTTAGGGGGTTCGACAACTCTAACTAATTACGGTGATTTTTATGAAATGTTTCTCTTATGTTTGTTGCGGAAATGGGGTTCCTTGTGGAAAAGGAATATGCCCAGTTGCGTTTATTAGTATATTTATCTACACGGCCTAATAGATGGCTGCTACCACGTGTGCCAAGCAAGGTAACGCTTCTGCTGGCAAGTGCATGATAGGTGAATTCAGGTCTGTTCATCACAAATATATCAACTAGCTGTGCAATTTTGGATGCGTTTTTCCAATGGCTAAACTGGATTAAGTTATCAGCCCCCATAATCCATACAAATGGGGTGGCAGGAAATTGTCTACATAGATGAGTTAAAGTTATGATACTTGATGCTCGATTCTTTGGGTAGCATTTTGCTTTTTGTAATTGATATTCATAATCCAAAACTTTCAGCCACGGTATATGTGAAGCAAGGTTTTTGGCATTAGTCAACCTCTGCTCAAAACTCATCATATCGGTATTTTTCTTTAACGGGTTTTGCGGACTCACAAGCCACCAAACTTCCCTTAGCTTTGCTTGTTTTCGAGCAATTTGAGCAATTTCAAGATGACCGTGATGAGCTGGGTTAAAAGAACCCCCCATTAATCCAATAGGATGTTTTCTTATATGACGTGAAAGGCGTGATAAATAGGATTGTTTATTTCCGAGTTTCACCATGCCCTCTTACGTTATACTTAAAACTTGTCAGCTGATCTGCACCAACGGGTCCTCTGGCATGCAGCTTTCCAGTTGCGATACCAATTTCCGCACCCATACCAAACTCGCCGCCATCTGCAAATTGAGTTGAAGCATTAGACATCACAATTGCACTATCTACTTCTGATAAAAAGCGCTCAATTAGATTAGTATCCTGTGTAATAATAGATTCTGTGTGACCTGAGCTATATTTGGCAATATGATTAATAGCAGAATCAAAATTCTCAACAACTTTAACAGATAAAATAGCATCTAAATATTCTGTATACCAATCCTCTTCTATAGCCTTTTTCATGGAAGCTACAATCTGTCGTGCTTTTATATCTCCTCGAAGCTCACAACCAGCCGCTTCAAGGGCAGAGGCAATATCAGGAAGCAGGTTAGATGCAACAGACTCATCAATAAGTAATGTCTCGCAGGCACCGCAAATGCCGGTTCGTCGCATTTTGGCATTTACAGTGATATCTCGTGCCATATTTGCATCTGCGCCTGATGCGATATAAATATGGCAAATACCTTCAAGATGCGCAAATACGGGCACTCTGGCTTGTTCTTGTACCAAGCTAACCAAAGACTTTCCGCCGCGAGGCACGATAACATCTACTTTTCCAGCCGCCTGTAATAATTCATTCACAGCCTGTCTATCTGATATAGGTATCATTTGGATTATATGGTGAGGTAAGCCCAACGACTCTATAGATTCCTGCATAAGCTTAGTTAAAAATAAGCTCGTATGAAATGAGTCTGTACCCCCTCTTAATATTGCAGCATTTCCAGATTTTAGACATAAAGCCCCAGCATCAATTGTTACATTAGGACGTGATTCATAGATAATGCCAATGATGCCTAAGGCAGTGGATACACGCTCAATCTCAAGTCCAGATGGAACATTCCATTTGGCAAGCGACTTGCCCAAGGGGTCAGGCATTTTTGCGATGGCTTCAACGCCACTTGCCATTGCTTCTATTCTTTGGGCAGTTAGGGTTAGCCTGTCGATTGCAGATGCTGCAAGCTGTGATTCACGCGCATTTTTTAAATCCAATTGATTGGCATCTATTATTTGGCTGCTAGATACTCTTATTTTTTGCGCAATCTTATTCAGCGCTTCACATCTTGTTTGATGAGAGGATTGACCAATGATTAATTGGGCTTGTTTGGCTTGAGATGTAAGAATATCAATTAAATCTGCTGGCGATTGTGTGTTTTCTGAATTATGTGGAAGGCTCATTATCTTCTCTTGATAGTTTCATCATTACCAAATCATCTGCATGTATTAATTCAGCACGACCTTGAAATCCAACGATTGATGCAAAAGAGGCACTTTGTCTTCCTTTTAGCTGATTTGCTTCAATATGGGAATAGTTTGAAAGACCTCTTGCTATCTCATAATTTTCTTTATTTTTTATAGAGATTACATCCCCTCTGACAAAATGACCAGAAACGGAAGTAACGCCTGCAGGGAGCAAGGATTTGCCATCCCCAATGGCTTTTACAGCTCCGTCATCAATTTTTATACTTCCCGTTAGATCAAGTGCGCCTGCAATCCATTTCTCTCTGGCAGTATGTGGTTCTGTTGCAGAATGAAAAAGACTCGCACGGGCACCATTCATTAATAATGTTAATGGCTGTTCGGAGAGTCCATCGCATATAATCATATCTGCCCCAGCATTTGTGGCAATTTGAGCAGCTGCTAATTTCGTAGCCATACCACCTGAAGCAAAAGAGGCATTTGCACTTCCACCCATTGATAATATTTCATCTGTTATCTGAATGATATCAGGAATGTGGGCAGCGTTTTTATGCCGAGCAGGGTCGGCTGAATATAACCCGTCTATATCAGATAGTAATATAAGTAAGTCAGCTGAAATCATCCCTGCCACACGAGCAGCAAGCCTGTCATTATCCCCAAATCTTATCTCATATGTTGTTACTGTATCATTTTCATTTACCACAGGAACCACACCTAAATCTAACAGTGTCTTTATAGTAGCTCTGGCATTTAGGTGACGTCGCCTTGTTTCTGTATCATCTGGCGCAAGTAGAATTTGGCCAGCAGTTATGTTGTGTTGTGCAAGATAATGAGCCCATGATTGCACGAGCTTTCCTTGTCCTACTGCAGCAGCAGCCTGTTTTTCTTCTAATTTAATCATATTAGAAGAAAGCCCAAGTATTTTTCGTCCAATGGCAATCGAACCAGAAGATACGATAACAACTTGTTTTCCAGATGATTTTAAAAAGGCAATATCTTTTACAAGTGACTCAATCCAATTGGATTTCACTAAGCCAGTTTTCTCATCAACTAGCAATGCAGATCCAATTTTGATCACAATACAAGATGCATTATGTACTTTTTCAGCTAGCTGTTTCACGTATGTTCAAACCTTATTTGCAACCATTTGCAATAAACATATTAAGGGCGCCATGGTTCTACCACCTTACCCTTATTTTCTTCTTTTTGTCTTTCGCTTTGTATCACATCATCGATAGCCCGCAAAACATCAGTGAGACCACTCCTAGTAACAGCAGATAGTCTTAATATATTCTTAGCTCCGGCTTTTTGCATTTCTTTTATTAAATCTGTGACATAGTCATCTGGTGCAGAGTCACATTTTGATAAAGCAATAATTTCTGGTTTTTTTGCAAGCCCGTCATCATAAGCAGATAATTCTGTCCTAATAGTTCGCCAACTAGCGATTGGGTCTTCATTGGTTACATCAATTAGATGTAGCAAAACACGGCATCTCTCAACATGACCAAGGAAGCGATGGCCTATACCTGCGCCCTCATGAGCGCCTTCAATAAGCCCAGGTATATCAGCCATAACAAATTCTTTACCATCAACAGCAACCACTCCAAGATTAGGGTGCAGCGTAGTAAATGGATAATCTGCAATTTTGGGTTTTGCGGCTGAAACAACGCTTAAGAAAGTTGATTTGCCGGCATTGGGTAATCCAACAAGTCCAGCATCAGCAATGAGTTTTAAACGAAGCCAAACCCACAATTCAAATCCTAATACCCCAGGTTGTGATTTACGAGGTGCCTGATTGACAGAAGATTTAAAAAAAGCATTTCCGTGACCACCTTCGCCGCCTTTTGCAAGGATGATTTCTTGGCCAACCCTTGTAAGGTCAGCTAACACTGTAGTTTGATCATCTGATAAAATTTGAGTGCCAACAGGAAGTCTTAAAATAACCGGCTTTCCAGATAGGCCAGATTTGTCTCTGCCAGCACCAGGGCGACCAGATTCTCCTTTGAAATGTTGTTGGTAGCGATAATCAATTAGCGTATTTAAACCATTTACGCATTTCGCTATCACATCTCCGCCACGACCACCATCTCCGCCATCAGGGCCGCCAAAAGGAACATTGGCTTCGCGTCTAAAGCTAACCGAACCTGGGCCGCCATTTCCGGATCGTATAAATATTTTTGCTTGATCAAGAAACTTCATATTTCGCTAATTTCATTAATTTTTGCGGTTCATTACAACACTATTTGTTAAAAACAACATTTGTTTAAAACGCCATTTGTTTAAAATAAGACTCATTGTGAAAAACAGCTTTAAACAACAAAAGGGAAAACCATAGGCTCTCCCTTTGCATAAAATCGCTGTGATACAGATTATTCTGCTGCTAATGCAGTCTCACTCACATTTACAAAGGTACGACCGCCTGCTTTTTTGCGGAAGCTAACGGCACCTGGGGACAAAGCAAACAATGTGTGATCTTTGCCCATGCCTACATTATCACCTGGGTGAAATTTAGTACCACGTTGTCGAACAATAATGTTCCCAGCTAACACAGCTTCACCACCAAATTTTTTTACCCCAAGACGACGTCCAGCCGAATCGCGACCGTTACGGGAACTACCACCTGCTTTTTTATGTGCCATCTGTTAACTCCTCTTACTTCTCAGCGCTTGCAGCTTTTTTATCTGTCGTTTTTTTAGCAGCTGCTTTTTTTGGTGCTGCTTTCACTGCCGTGGTTGAGCTGTCTTCAGCTGTTTTTGCAGATTTTTTAGCAGCAGTCTTGGTTTTTCCATCAGCACTAATATCTAAGATCTTAAGCAACGTTAAATCTTGTCTGTGCCCTCGTATTCTGCGGTGATTTTTACGACGCTTTCGGCGGAAAATAATCAATTTAGGACCGCGTGCTTGTTTTACAACTTCAGCGGAAACAATTGCCCCTTCCACTGATGGCGTGCCAATTGTAACGCTACCATTATCATCTAGCATCATCACATCGTCTAATTGAATGGTGGATCCAGCCTCAGCCTTAATTGATTCTACCATAATTGTGTCGTCTTTTGAAACGCGGTACTGTTTTCCGCCCGTTTTCACCACAGCATACATGGCGATATCCTCAATAAAATAGTTAATGATGTTCTGATTAACGATAACCAGTGTTTTGTTGTACCCCTCAGAAATTTAAGCTACTCAGACCCCTAGGGTAAAAAGTGCCATCTCAGGAAGTTGCAAGACTATACATCCTCGGCTGTTTCTGTCAAGTCTTGCATATGCTTTTGCACTGGTTTTAAAGGTTTAATTCGTGATTTTTGTATTAGATGCGCAGATACATTCAGAAGTTTACTATGATAATAGGCTTAAGGCAGCATTTCTTCCAGAAATCCATGCAGATTCAATACGCGGACCCTGCAACCAATCTCCAGCAAGGGCAATAGAATGGGAAGGATCCACAAATGGGTGCGATTCATTTACCACTTTACTTACTTTAGCATATCGCCACCTATGTCCTTTTAAGTAGGAAATATGTGTGGGAAGTGCAGATATATTAAAATTATGGGAATTAGGGATAGATGAGAGCCATTCAGACCATAATTTATCTGCTGATATATCGGCATCCTGTTCTAAATATCTTTCTGAATATTGAGGATTAGCGTGAATCATAACAGATAAATAGGCAGCATCCTGTGCAGAATTATGAGACCATTTTGCGATTGACCAGCTAATTACTTCACTTTCATGTAATAAAGGAAGCAACTCTGGGTTTTCAGGATTCACCAATGTGACATCTGATGCTGAAATCTCAATGCCAGCCATAGCGGCAATGCAAGGCAAAAATTCAGCCTGTAGGGCTGTTTTCTTAAGGGCGTGTAAATAATTAGGCAGGAGTGCCTCTGTTTGTTGGGCAGGCATGGTCAGAATTAAGTTTTTGGCATGTATTGTCTGTCTACCCTCAATAGAAATTTGCCATTCTTCGTTTGGTTTGTCAGGGGATTTGTTAATTTGAGTGACAAGTGCATTTTGCTCAACATGAAATTGTTCTTTCAATCTAGAAACAAATGGGTGAAACACAGGATTACCAATATATATTTTGCCTTTTTGAGGATGGGTGAGTGTTGTAATTTCACTGTTATTTAAGCCTGATTGCACAATTTGCAAAAATTCTGTGTCTTTTGCAGTAAAAAATTGCGCGCCATGGTCAAAAGAAAATAACGGATGCCTTCTAGTTGATAGTCTGCCTCCACTATTCCTTGCTTTATCCAGAATCAGAACTTCTTTACCATGCAAGGTCAGTGTGTTCGCAGCAGAAATCCCAGCTATTCCAGAACCAATAATTACATAGTCATATGTTTGTTTTAAATTGTTGATTTGAAATCTCCTTCAATTGGGTCTTTAGGCTGAAACAAGTCTTGAGAAGATTGACCCACAAATCTAAATGCGTATGTTGAATGACTATGCTAACTGCTTATGGTATTAATATCTTGCGAAATTTAACAAAAAATGGGTGTTGTCTATGTCTGATCACCAAATTAGAACTGTTTCATCCTATGACAATAAGCTGCAGCCAAACAAGGGGCAACTTCCACCCCCAGATTTATTAAATGCAGAAAAGACATTTGAAATTTACGAATTATTGAGACAGCTTCTTCCTGTTTCTAGCGTTGTGAAATCAGATTATGCCAATACTGTTCGGGATATTTTAGACAGGGTTAACGGTCTTATTTTGGATGGGTATGGAATTATCAATATTGGTAACAGGCCAACGCCTGAAATAACCAATTTCTTTGCTGAAATTCTTCACAGAGATATTCCATTTATTATTTTAACAAATGGGGCAAGCTTTCCATCTGCACAGGCGGCAGAAAAATATAAGCAATGGGGACTGCCAATAAAACAGTCGGATATAATCTCTAGCAGAGATGTTTTTGAGTCACATTTGCTTGAGATGCCACACCAAAAGATACTGCGGCTAAATTTAGCCACCGCACCCCTTAAAAATACAGAGGAAGTGAATTCAAAAATATACACATTCGAGCATTCCTTGAAGCAAGCGGACGCATTTGCTTTTATGGGAAGTGTTGGTTGGACAGAAAGAGATCAAGTATTATTCGAATCCGCATTACGGGAAAGACCAAGGCCTGTATTTGTTGCAAATCCAGATGTTTCTGCCCCGCAGGAAAAAGGATTTTCAGCAGAACCAGGCTATTGGATTGCGCGTGCTATGATGCAATCTGAATTCCCAATAAAATGGTTTGGAAAGCCCCACCCAGCCTCGTTTGAGATGGCAGTTAAGGCGCTTCAAGAAAAATCGGGTTATAAGTTAGATAGATCACGTATAGCGATGATAGGTGATTCGCTACACACAGATATTTTAGGGGCGAATGCAGCAGGATTAATGTCAGTTCTTGTTACAAATTATGGATTAATGCGCGGGCTAAAAGTGGAAAAAATCTGTCGAGATACATCTATCCACCCCCATATTATCTCGCCAATATTATAAAAACTATTGTGATAGCAGTTGGTTTTTGCATTTCACATGCTATGTTTTATCAAGAATATATTCAGGGAAAAAAATGGAATACGCATCTAAGAAGGTTTTAATTACAGGAGCTGCAAAAAGAATTGGCGCAGTGCTGGCTACAGAATTAGCGTTGGATGGATGGCATGTGGTTATTCATTGTAATAATAACCGAGAATCTGCTGATATTTTATGTGATAAACTGCAAGGGAACGGGGCTACAGCAGAGGTTTTACAAGCTGATTTATCTGATCCAGAGGCATGTCAACAACTCATTCAAGATGCGTCTCAAGGACAACAACTTCAGGCTTTGATAAATAATGCTTCTTTATTTGTTTTTGATCAAATAACGGATTTTTCTGCTCAAACACTTCAGTCGCACATGGCAGTAAATGTTACAGCACCAGCACTTTTAACAGCTGAGTTTGCAAAGCAGCTAGGTAAGCATGATACAGGATGTGTGATTAATATTTTGGATTCTAAATTATTTGGTCTTAATCCAGATTACTTTACCTATACTCTATCTAAGGCAGCATTGCAGAATTTTGGGATATTGGCAGCACAAGCCTATGCCCCTAAAATACGGGTTAATGCAATTGCCCCAGGTATTACATTGCCATCAGGCGGGCAGACAGAGGATGAGTTTAAGCAGTCTCATCAACGAAATTTATTAGGAAAAGGCGCAGAAACAAAAGATATAGTCGCTGCCGCACGCTTAATATTATCAACAGCCTCTATGACTGGAGAAACTATAATTCTTGATGGCGGAGCCCATTTACAACCCCTACCTCGCGATGTTGCATTCATGAAAGATAAATAATATGCCAAATTCTTTAAAACGACATTTTCAACTTTATGGTATCGAAGTTATTTGTTCGATTGGAATCCATTCATTTGAGAGAGAGAAGCCACAGCGTATTCTAATTGATTTAGATGTCCATTTAGATCCATATAATGAACCAAATGCAGATAATATAGCAGAAGCTCTTGATTATGATACGGTTAGAAGTGCGGTTTTAGACCTAAGTAAAAGCCGTCATTTTGACCTGCAAGAAACGCTTGCACGCCAGATTTTTGATTTAGTGCAAAAAATGCCTTCCGTAATTGGCGTATCAGTTCGAACCTGCAAACCAGATGTCTATGCTGATATCCGTGAGGCGGCATATATTTTATCTAATTGTTAGGCGGCAATTTAATTGCTAGAAACTAGAATAAAAATAAGAAGCAAATAAATATCTGATAAGGTGAATATATAAAAATTAATGTTTATTCGGTTTTAAGTGCGTTAGTCTAAAATTAGAAATAAGGACAGGGCTATTGCTGTATGACGTCGAAAAAATAAATGCATTTTATGATGATGCACGGGGACAAATGGTTGCCAAATTATTGCGCGAAGATCTTAAAGATATTTGGCACCCTACCGCAACTTCATCAAACCTAGCTGTTGGATTTCCGTTTTATTTTTTCCCAAATAAGAATATTTGTCCTGTTCTAATGCCTGTTGAAATTGGAGGCATGGCTTTGGCGCATAAGCACGCTGTTTATAGTGCTGTGATTGATTCATATAACTGGCCTGTTGAAAGTGATTCTGTAGATTATTTGTTAATTGCGCATGCATTAGAATTCATAGAAGATAAGGAAGCCTTTTTACGAGAGGTGACCCGTGTATTAAAAAGTGCAGGAAAAATAGTTATATTAGTGCCGCATCGATATGGATTATGGGCTAGATCAGAAAAAACGCCTTTTGGATATGGCACATCTTTTAGCCGAGGTGAGATGTTTGGATTATTAAAAAATTGTGGGTTGCAGCAAGAAAAATGCACAAGAAGTTTGTCTCTTCCCCCATTTGCAGATAAATTGCCTGATGCTGTTTCTAACAAACTAGAAAAGGTAGGAGAGCATTTATTGCAACTTCTGGGCGGTGTACTAATTGTCGAAGCGACAAAAATGGTCTATGCAGAACCAAAAATAAGTCGTGTGAAAATCAAAGCTGGGTTTATAAAAAGCCAATCTGCATTTTCATCATCGGAATAGATTAACCTATTAGATTGAATTTGGTTACAAAATGCTAATATTTGATTAATACGTTAAAAATAGGGAAGAATGTATGTCAAATACGCTTGTCGAATTAAGGCAGCAGATAGATGAGATAGATAAGGCTTTACTAGATTTAGTAAAAATGCGTCTCAATCTTTCGCACGAGGTTATAGCAGCTAAAACGGCAGACAGCCCTGTTTATCGACCTGCTAGAGAAGCGTTATTAATGCAGAAATTGCTGTTGCAGCTTAATGGGGAATTTGAAAAAGAGGTAATTAGCAAATTATGGCGATTATTATTAGCAGCTAGTGTTCATAGTCAAAGGCCAGATTTTAAGATTGTTAGCCTTTCAGGTCTGGAAGATTTTACTAATCAATTCAGTGTAGGGTTTTTAAAGTTTGAAATTTGCCAAACAGAGGAAGAACTGATAACAAATCTGTCCAATAACAAGGCAGATATTGCTTTCCTGCCTTATAAACACTTATCTAAAATCAGTAAATTTCTAGGGGAAGAAACAGGGCTTTATCTCAACCATAAGTTAGATGATGTTGCTATTATTTGTAAGAATACACCAGAAGAGACTGGGTCTGATGTTTCGGTGTTCAAAGATATTAATCTACCCTTTTCAAATATCATAGAAAAGCAGGGGTTTGCATTAAACTCAGATGATAAGCATGTTTTTATTGGTGGCTGGGTAAATATATAAAGTGCCTTGGGCATTGAAATTTATTTAGTTAAACCATTTTCAAACTGGAGATTATTAAAATGATAAATAAGCCAAAGCCAGCAGATAGCATTCAATCTTTGGTAAGCTATCGTCCAGCATTTGGCAAGAATGTGTCAAAATCATTGATACGGCTTTCTGCGAATGAGAACGGCTTGGGATGCTCCCCTCTAGTCAATCAGGCTATCCGCAAATATGAAGGTGAGATACATCGGTATCCAGCCCAGCAAGATGAAGCACTTGTCAGCGCAATCTCTTCTAGATTCAAGATTAATCCAGAGAGGATTGTTACAGGCAACGGTTCTGATGAGTTGATCTATTTGTTATGTACAGCATTTCTTAATCCAGGAGATGAAGCCATCCATACACAATATGGATTTCTTGTATTTCCTCAGGCAATTAAAATCGCTGGCGGGGTTCCTGTTGTCGCACAAGATGATCACTATACGGTTAGTGTTGATTCAATTATTGCAAAGCTCAGCCCTAAGACAAAAATTGTGTTTTTAGCCAATCCTAATAATCCTACAGGCACTATGTTGTCAGAACAGGAAATAAAGCGATTAGTTGATTTACTTCCAAAATCAGTTTTGCTTGTACTTGATTGGGCATATAGTGAATATGTAACAGAAGGTCTTGCAGATGCAGCACAATTGGTTGATGCCAGCGAAAACATCGTTATGCTGCGAACATTCTCAAAATTATTTGGACTTGCTTCTCTGCGATTAGGATGGGGCTATTTTCCCTCCGAAATATATAGTATTTTGCAATCAATAAGACCCCCTTTCTCTGTTAATCAGCTAGCAGCACTCGCAGGCAGAATAGCCATTGAAGATATCGCTTTTCAGGAAGAATCTGTTTCCCATAACCATTTTTGGATGAAGGAGATAGTAGATAGACTTGATGAAATGGGAGTTCAAACGCATCCAAGCAAGACCAATTTTATGTTACTTGATTTCAAGCGTAATACAGGGCTAACTGCAAAGCTGTTAGAAACCCTCCTGATAGAACACAATATTCAATTAAGAAGTATGAGCCCTTACGGTTTGCCTGATATGCTTAGAATGTCCATCGGAAAAAGTGACGAAATGGAACAACTTACTATGTCTTTAAGGCAGATAATGCAGCAGCAGGGAAGATAGAGAATGGAGAAAAATCTTCCAAATATAGCTGTTATAGGGCTTGGACTGATTGGTAGTTCTATTGCGCATGCAGCCAAACAAAATGGCGCTGCTGCGAGCATTACAGGATTTGACCACTCCCAAGATGTGCGCAATGAAGCAAAACAAATTAACTTGCCAATCACACTAACAGAAGATATCTGCTCTGCTGTGATTGATGCTGATATTGTATTTTTAGCAGTACCCGTTGGCGCAATGGCAGAAGTTGTGACTAATATAATTTCACATTTAAAGCCAGGGGTCATCGTAACAGATACCGGTTCAACTAAGCAGTCAGTGATTGATGATATCCAGCCACTTTTGCCAGATTCTATTTTCTTTGTGCCTGGCCACCCACTTGCGGGCACTGAATTTTCTGGACCATCCGCTGGATTTCCATCGCTTTTTAGAAATCATTACTGGTTGTTGATTAGTGACGATGAAATGAAGCATCCAGTGGCTATATTAGCGGCATTTTGTAAAAAATTAGGTGCTATGGTTGAGGTGATGGATGCAGAGTATCACGATAAAATTTTAGCAATCACATCTCACTTACCTCATTTAATTGCATTCACAATTGTTGGAACAGCGTCTGATTTAGAACATGATTTAAAAAATGACGTGATTCGGTTTTCAGCGTCTGGGTTTAGAGATTTTACTCGCATAGCTGCTTCAGATCCAACTATGTGGCGAGATGTGTTTATGAATAACGAAGTAGCCGTGCTTGAGATGCTTCAGCGGTTCAATGAAGATTTATCCTATGTTCAAAAAGCAATAAGAAGGGGTGAAGGGGAAAAATTATATAGCTTATTTGAGAGAACAGCAGAGATTAGAAGGTCAATTATTGATGTCGGACAGGCAACGGATTGATCCAAAAACTAAAGACTAGCCTAGCCCTATTCGAACATATAGATATTTAAGGTATTCTTTGAGTAATAAACGTGTTGTCTGCCAGCTCATATACCACCTGGTTAATTTAAGGTCAGGTGGATTTACAGTATGTATAAAGACTGAATTTTCTGGGAGATGTTTTCTAAAAATAATTTCCGCTCTTGGTAGGTGATAATTTGCACTCACTAGTAATATTTCATTCAAGTTATGTTTTTGCATCCAAGATAAGGTTGCTTTTGCATTTCCATTGGTATCAATGGCGGTAAATTCTATCTCAACACAGCAGTCAAAAAACGTCTTTTGAGTTTTATTAAGATATAGATTTTCAGACAATAACTCTTTTGATATTCCCTGCCCAACACCAGAAATCAGCATTCTGTTCGCTTTACCCTCAGCTAATAATTCAACCCCTTTTTGAATGCGCGCCTGTCCACCAGTTGCAACTACCAGCCCACCAATTGGCTTAGTAAATTCACTGTTAGTATCTGGAAGTGTTAATACAAATTGTTGAAAACAAGCAAAGGCTATGCCTATTATCAGGACTAAAAATAGTAATATATTCTGAGCTGTATTTGAAATAATGGGCATATCAGTTAATTTTGTTCGTTATAAAAGTTGTAAAATAGTGCCATTTGTTCTTTAATTTCACTGCGTAATAAATAAATAATCAAGCTAAAATGCTCAAAAACATATTTAATTTAAGTTTATTTGATATTAGTTCATCTAACTTAATATAGCACAATGTAAGGGAATACAGGATATATGCTTATAACATGTCATAATTGTGAAACCGTATTTCAGATTGACAAGAGCATGCTTGATTCTAAGGGGCAGCAGGTAAGATGTTCTGTTTGCGCTCATGTGTGGACAGTCTTTGCCGACGCACAGCCAGAGCCGCAGACAACACCTAAAATTAATACAGATACATCTCATAATAATGGCATAGTAGAAGATGCCAAAGCTCAAACTCTAGCAGGTCCAAAATTAAGACAGGATAGTCCCCTAAATAAAAAGAAGAAAAAGAAAGGTGTTTTCTTTTTCTTAATATGGATATTTGGTATTGGCAGCATCCTTGCTTCTGCTGTTTACGCCTCCATAATTAATAGGACGACTATAACTGCTTATTATCCAATGCTAATGCCTGTGTTCGAATTGGCAGGATATGATATTAGCTATTCTGCAGATAATCTTGAAATTGTTAATCTTCAAACAGATTGGCAAGATGATATTCTAAGGGTAAGGGGCGGTATCTATAATAACGGTTCTGCGCGGATTCACGCATTGCCAATTAAAATCTCAGTAATAGATCCATCAGGATTATTATTATCGACACATGAAATTTGGCCAGATAATGCTGTAATTGATGCATCTGATACTGTGCCGTTTTTTGCTCAAATAACGATAGATGCAGATGAAAAAGCAGAAATACAGGTGGATTTTATGCCTTTTAATAAGACAAGAAAGAAATAGATAATTAAAACGGGTTTTTTTCCATTTCAATAAGGTCAGTGATAGTTCTTCGGGGCCGAATTAGGTGCACATTTTCGTTGTAACATAAAATTTCTGCAGCTTCTGGTCTAGTATTGTAATTTGACATCATGACAGCTCCATAGGCACCAACGCTATAAACAGCAAGAAAATCTTCGGCAAGAACCAGCGGCATCTCTCGGCCTCTTGCAAGATAGTCACCTGTCTCACAAATTGGACCAACAATATCTGCAATACCTGTTTCAGATTCATGTTCATTCAAGCAAACTATCTGATGAAAAGCCTCATATAATGTAGGTCTTATTAAATCATTCATAGCAGCATCAACAATGATAAATCTTTTATCTATTCCTTGTTTCACATAAATTACTTGGGTAATAAGCATCCCACAATTCCCAACGATTGAACGCCCAGGCTCAAAGCCCAGCCGATACCCCTTATTTTGGAATATACGATTTATAAGCATTCCATATTCGGTGAAATCAGGTTGTTTTAGATTTTCATAATCAATACCAAAACCGCCTCCTAAATCAAGGCAAGGCACGTCATATCCATTAGCACGAAGATGATCTGCAAACTCAAGTAAGGCGATATATGCTTTTTCGAAAGGGGCAAGATTAGTTAGCTGAGAGCCAATATGAACTGCAAGGCCGGCAGCCCTTAAATGAGGATGTGAAGCAATTTTTTGATAATATTCCTCTGCTTTTCCGTCCGCCAGAGAAACCCCAAATTTTGTATTATTCTGTCCAGTCGATATTTTCTCGTGGCTGCCAGGATCCACATCAACATTTACCCTTAATGCAACAGAGCAGGTTAGGTTATGCATAGATGCAAGTTCAGCAATTTTATCTAATTCTGGTCCTGACTCAATATTGATTTGTCCAATATTATAACGCATTGCCAGTAACAGCTCGTCTTCTGTTTTTCCAACCCCAGAGAAAATAATATCCTGCGCAGGGATGTTTGCTTTAATGGCACGTTCAAGTTCCCCGCCAGAGACAACATCAGCACCAGCCCCTACTTTTGATAATAGAGACAAAATTGCCATGGATGAATTAGCTTTTACAGCGAAATGAACCTTACTATCAAGCAAGGATACTGCTTGTTCAAAAGCGCTGAAATTTGTTAATATTTGGTTTCCATCATACACATATAAGGGCGTTTTATGTATTTTGGCGAGCTCTATTAACGAATGACCTTGGATAAATCCATGACCAGGTTTTTGGTCAGAATTATGGGTGTTTGATGGTGCCATGCTACCTGCCTTAAGGAATAAATTTATTAACCCGTAAACGAATTTTGTATTACTTCTGAGGGGCGTTGTGGCGTGCCTCTTTTACCACAAGCAGTTTGCACAAATATAAGGCTGCAAATTAGACATAAGAATATAATAAATCTCATTATAACCCCCTATTTCATTTCTTGGTTAAGGTTAAATCTGCTGGCAGCGTCTTCTAACCTCTTTTTTAACTCATCAGGGGCTGTGCCGCCAAAGCTAGAGCGTGCGTTACAAGCATCCTCTATTTTTAAAACAGCAAAGACAGATTCATCCAAAAGAGGTTCAATTTTTTGCATGTCTTCTAGGCTTAAATCCTCAAGGGGACATCCTTTGTCATCTGCCAAAGCAACCAATGAGCCACTAATATGATGCGCATCTCGAAAAGCCTTATTCAATTCACGCACAAGAAAGTCAGCAAGATCGGTTGCTGTTGGATGACCTTTTTGGAGCGCGTCTCTCATGGCGGCTTGGTTGACGCTCATATCCGCTATCATGCCACTCATTGCAGCAATGCTAATCGAAAGTGTTTTTTGGGTATCAAATAAAGGCTCTTTATCCTCTTGCATATCTTTACCATAAGCAAGAGGTAAGCCTTTTAGAATTGTTGCCAAGGAGACAAAATGCCCGATTATTCTTCCGGGCTTAGCTCTGATAAGTTCAGCTGCATCTGGGTTTTTCTTTTGCGGCATGATAGATGAGCCAGTAGTAAATTCATCTGATAGGCGGATAAAATTAAATCTATCTGTTGACCAGATAACAATCTCTTCTGCAAGTCTGGATAAATGCATCGCACAAATTGCAGCAGCGCTAGTAAATTCAAGAGCAAAATCACGAGAGGACACCGCATCAAGAGCATTTGCCATTGGTCTGTCAAAGCCAAGCGTTTTAGCAGTCATATGTCTATCAATAGGAAAAGAGGTGCCAGCCAGAGCGGCGGCGCCAAGCGGAGATTCATTTAGTCTTTTTCTACAATCTTGCAACCGCTGCCTATCGCGTCCCATCATCTCAATATAAGCTGCCAGATGAAATCCAAAGCTGATAGGCTGCGCTGTCTGAAGGTGTGTATAGCCTGGCATAAGTGTGTGTATGTTTTTTTCTGCTTTATGAAGCAAGATTTCTTGAAGTCGTTGCAATTCTGCATCAAGCTCATCAATTCTATTTCTTAACCAGAGACGTATATCGGTTGCTACTTGGTCGTTTCTAGAACGCGCAGTATGTAATCGTTTTGCAGGCTCGCCTATTAATTCTGCTAGCCTTGTCTCAATATTCATATGAATATCTTCAAGTTCAATTTTGAAGGAAAATGTGTTATTTGAAATTTCCGTATAGATTTGGTCAAGACCATTTTGAATAGCTTTTAAATCTTCAGGGCTAATTATCTGCTGTTTTTCAAGCATAAGCGCATGCGCTTTCGAGCCTTCAATATCTTCAGAATATAAGTTTTTATCAAAGGAAATGGAGGCATTTATTTCTTGCATTAAATCAGATGGACCTGTGCGAAACCTGCCGCCCCAAATTGATGATTTTTGTTTGTTTTCTTCTGACATGCACTAGTATCTTTCTTTTTGCGTGTGTTATAGAATAGAAATGAAAAAGAATCAGCCTAAAATTAACACATTCAAGAGAAGCTTTTTGCGCAAAACAGCATTATTTGTCGCTGCTTCGACTTTATTTTCAACTCCGTTTATTTTTGCACCAGTTTATGCAGGATTAAAATGGCAGAAACTTTCTCTACCTTTTCCAGATATGCCGATATTACAAAAGGATGGCACAGAATTAAGATTGAAACAATTCTTTGGTAAGCCAGTTCTTATCAATTTTTGGGCTACTTGGTGTGCTCCTTGTATTGTGGAGTTGCCATATCTTCAAAAAGCAGCCTCTATGCAGGATCAATTGCAGGTTGAAATATTGCTTGTTTCCACAGATAGAATTAACTCTGGGGAAGTAAATAAATTTCTAGATGAGAAACAAATTTACACTCCTAAAAGGGGGTTTGATCCAAAAGCGATTTGGGCAAGATCACTTAATATATCCGCCCTACCTGCTACATTATTAATAAATGCAGAACAAACGGCAGGTCTTGTTCATACAGGTATCGCAGATTGGTCAAGCTCTGACGTTAGAGATGACCTCATTATGCAACTCAAAACCATGGGCTGATAGTTAAACACGTAGCCAAGCCAATCATTTTAAATCACACCAGTCTTTTAAATCACGCCAGTCTTTTAAATCACGCCAGTCTTTTAAATCACGCCAGTCTTTTAAATCACGTTGGCATTGGGTTTTGCTAATTATGATAATTTGTTTTCTAATTCTGGAACAGCATCAAATAAATCTGCTACTAAGCCATAGTCAGCAACTTGAAAAATGGGGGCCTCTTCATCTTTGTTGATAGCAACGATTACCTTGCTATCTTTCATGCCAGCTAAATGTTGAATGGCGCCAGAAATGCCAACTGCCATATATAAATCTGGCGCAACTACTTTGCCAGTTTGTCCAACTTGATAGTCGTTAGGCGCAAACCCAGCATCAACCGCGGCACGAGACGCGCCGACTGCAGCCCCCAATTTATCTGCGATATTCTCAAGCATCGCAAAATTAGCTCCATCTTGCATACCTCTACCACCAGAAATAATAATGCCAGCAGAAGTAAGCTCAGGTCTCTCAGAGCCAGATAATTCAGAAGATTTGAACTCAGATAAGCCAGAATCACCAGAAGCAGTAATTGTTTCAATAGACGCAGATCCACCATTTAAATCTGCCATATCAAATGCAGTTGAGCGAACAGTAATCAATTTTATAGGATCAGACGATTTTACAGTTGCAAGCGCATTTCCAGCATAAATTGGTCGTTTGAATGTGTCAGATGAGATAACCTCTATAATGTCCGAAATTTGCATCATATCAAGTAAGGCAGCAACCCTAGGCATTATATTTTTACCAAAGGTCGTTGCTGGGGCAAAAATATGGCTGTAATCAGAGGCTATTTTCTGTATTAACGGAGCGATATTTTCAGCTAAATTATGCGCATATTCTTCACTGTTAGCAGATAATACTTTTGTAATAGAGGCAATCGTGGATGCTTGCTTTGCGACATCCTCTAGTTCGTTTCCAAAAATAAGTGCTTCTATAGGTTCTAAAAGAGCTGCAGCAGCTGTAATCGTATTTAATGTTGCTGGTAGTATGGTTTTATTGTCGTGTTCTACGATAACCAAAATTGTCATTATATTACCTTTGCTTCATCTTGTAGTTTAGTAAGGAGTTCTTCAACAGAGCCAACTTTGATGCCTGCTTTTCGTGTTTCAGGTTCTTCTACTTTTAATACGGATAATCGAGGCGTTATATCTACGCCAAGTGTATCGATTGAGATTACATCAATAGGTTTTTTCTTAGCTTTCATGATGTTTGGAAGAGATGCATAACGCGGCTCATTTAAACGCAAATCTACGGTAATAACAGCTGGCATTTTAACGCTTATTGTTTCTAGCCCGCCGTCGATTTCACGAGTGACCAATGCGGTATTTGCCGATAAAGAAACAGCAGATGCAAATGTTGCTTGGGACCAGCCAAGCAGAGCGGACATCATTTGTCCAGTTTGATTGCTATCATCATCAATCGCCTGTTTGCCGCATATAATTAGACCAGGGTTTTCTTGTTTTGCAATATTAGCGAGTAATTTAGCAACACTAAGGGGTTCTGTTTCATGAGGTGCTTCTATAAAGATGCCTCTGTCAGCGCCCATCGCAAGACCTGTTCTAATTGTTTCCTGAGACTGGCTTGGTCCTATGGATACAAGTATTATTTCGTCTGCGTCACCTGCCTCTTTTATTCGCAAAGCCTGCTCAACGGCGATTTCATCAAACGGGTTCATTGCCATTTTGACATTGTTTAATTCTACACCTGATTGATCCTGTTTCACTCTGACTTTTACGTTATAATCAATTACGCGTTTAACAGGCACCATGATTTTCATTATTTTTATCCTTTGTCTTTCGTCAGGAATTTAATCCAGATAAAACAGATTTACCAAATTTCTTTGGAATTTCAAGATTGTTTTTATTTTTGTTTTCCAGTTTGAGCACCTGGAACCCATAATATATCCTTACGTCCATGATCATTAGCGACTCTGGCTAAAACAAACAAATGATCAGATAAACGATTTATAAAATGCATAGCTGATTTATTGATAGGTTCTTCAGCGGCAAGAGCCGTTATTTCTCGCTCAGCCCTTCTGGCAACCGTTCTGGAAAAATGCAACCAGCTGGAAAGTTGGCTACCCCCAGGTAAGATAAACGAAGATAAGTTAGAAAGTCCTGCATTTAACTTATCTATTTCTTCTTCAATTCGTAACACTTGCTGTTCTGTTATTCGCAAACACGGAATATCTTCTTCCATTTCAGGGGTTGCTAGGTCTGCGCCAAGATCGAATAAATCATTCTGAATCCGAGCTAGCATATTATCAATCTCAGTATCTTCAACAAAGTTTCTAGCAATACCTATCACAGAATTAAGCTCGTCTACCTCGCCAAAAGCAGCTGGCCGTTTTGCGTGTTTTGCAACGCGTTGCCCGTTCACAAGGACAGTCTCGCCATCATCACCAGTGCGTGTATAAATCTTGTTTAATTTTACCACTGTAAATTCTCTCTTATCTGTTAGTCACGAATCAATAAAATGCTCAAGAAAATGCATAATGCAGCTGCTTGAAAAACGATACGATAGCGCATTATTTTATTTGAATGGGTTTTATTATACTCGCCGCCTCTTGCCATTGTAATAATACCCCATAAAAGGATTCCAGCAACTGATAGCATCGTAAGTACTATCAAAATCATTTTCCAGCCCATTATTCATCTCTCCACATAAAACTACTTTA
>JABJAN010000038.1 GCA_018666135.1 Alphaproteobacteria bacterium
ATGTAAGCGTAATAGAAGGGGTAACAGGCTCAAGTGAGCCATCATAGGTTACCCCTGGATAGGCAGGGTTTGTGGTTAGGCGAAGCTGCTGATCAGACATAGCAGATATATGGGCTACGCCATTTTTAAAAACAGATTTTGCACCTGTCTCATAAACCTCTATAGCAAAAGTATTTTCATCAAGTTCGCATCTGTTATCTAACATTGCGGTAACAAACACCTTTCTTGGTGGTGGCTCAGGTTTTAAAGCAAATTCCCATAAAAGATACGCAGCGCCTCCAATCATTGAAATAACTAGGATAATAACGCTAATTTTTTTCATTTGCTCTACCTGACAAGTCTAAGTGATAAAAGCTAAGCTTTTTGAAGTTTTGAAATGCTTCCACTTACCTCTGCGCCAACGTCAATCGCTAATTCATCTGTTAGGATAGCTCCTTCAAATCGCGCAGAACTAGTAAGTTTCAGGCTTTTGGTTTCGATATCACCATTTACCTTGCCACCTACTTCAGTTGATTGCGCAAATATTTTACCAGTAAAACTGCTACCAGTTTCTAACCTAACATCGATAGCGCGCATTTCTCCTTTGTAGTGACCAGCTAGTACAACGGTTGACCCTTTTGCAGAAGTTACATCTAAGGTGCCTTCCATCATGATTTCTGGTGAAATATATGTTATGTCTGTCATGATTTATGCCTTCTCTGCGGAATTGTCTTTAGAATTAGCCAAAGCTGTCTCGTCGTCATTAGGAGATGTGGTTTTTGTCTCTGGTGTAGCTTTCTCATCCCAATTTTGTATCACCCTACAGTTCAGAGCGGCACCTCTATCCAGTTGTAATGATTTATATTTTATCTCTCCACTAACGCGAGAGGAGGGCATAAGCCAGACACTATCAGCTATCATATTTCCATCATAACTGCCAGAAACCACCACAAGTTTAGAATGGATAGAGCCACCAAAAGTACCTGATTCATTTATAGTTAATTTTTCTGTAGCTACATCAGCTTCAACAACTCCGCTCACTTCGATTGTTGAGGCGTTTGAAATTTTTCCTTTAAAGTGGGCACCTGCGCCAATTGTGGTCATTTTTTCGGCCATGATATTCTTCCTTCTTTTGAATTAAACCTTAATCGATATTCATGTTGAACATTTATCCGTTTGGACTGATTGGATCTTTGGGCTGGCTTTCTGACTTAACCTGCTTATTTTCAGACTCTGTTGGTTTCATTTTGGTATTTTGCCTTGCTTTTTCGCCAGCAGGGTCATGATTTAATTTGGCTTCCAGATTAGCGCCAGAATCAATTGCGATTCGCGCATAAAACACCTCCCCAGCGAAAGATGCATTACTACTAATCTCTATGGCTTTAGTTTTTACAACACCTGTAACATCACCATCAATACTCACAGAGCCCGCAGAAATATTACCTTTAATGTAGGCATTTTGCTCAACGATAAGTTCACTGCAATTAATGGTGCCTTTAACTTTTCCGACCACCCTCATGATTCCATTGCATTTTATATCGCCAAAGATTTCCATCTCTGACCCAATAACGGATTCAGACACGTTATTTTTATCTGTATTTTTTTCAAATTTAGCCATCATATTTTTAACCTATAAAAGTTACTGCTTCATTATAAATAAATAAATAAGTTTGTCGTTATTTATCACAGTAAGTAAATGATATAATATTAAAGTGTTTCTAAAATATAATTTACATGACAAAAGCACTTTAGGCATTGCAACGATTGTGCCAATTAAGAATGTAAGTGAAACAGTGCTGAAAACATTTTATCAGAAAGACAAAAAGGTGGTTGTCGTGGCTAATGATGTGATTGATATTAGGGAGAGAATCGAAAGAATTAGAGAAGCGGTTCAAAGTAATCCAGTTGGGCAAACTGGAACAGATACAATTATCCCTGTCTCAAGCACGATTGAACTAGATTCTATTGTTTCTGAAAAACATCGGCAACTAAAAACAGCAGTTAATACACAGATGCTGCAGCCTTCCAAAGCAGGGGATGATGCAATAGCTGCTCCTGTGACTTCTGAAAATCAACAATCGAATTATCCGTCTATAAAACTGGATATAAGTAATCAATCTCGTAATCTCGGGCTATATCTGATGCTCGCTTTCCAAGGGGTAAGCAATATCATAATGATTATACTTTTATATAGATTAGGGCTGTAATGAGACATTGGCTTTGGTCTAAAATTAAACGACAAATACCGCGTATTATAGATAGCACGCAGGTAAACCATTCTGTTATTGGTCAAAAGACTCCATGGTATTTTTCAGAGAGACGTTTCCTTGTTTTTGGTAAAAAAGGACCGTGGGAACTTGTCATTAAACCATCCCATGTGGGCGCTTGTGCAATGGTTTTTTCTGGTTTTATTTTCACCTTAGGTTATTTTTCAGTGCAAACATTAAATAGCGCATTTAGTGTTGCTAATCAGGAATTAATTAGCCCAGCTGATGCTAGCCTGATGTCTTTGCATAACGCGTCTGCTGAAATTGAAAAATTAGAAGACGCTATTTTATCATTACAAAAAATGCAGGATAGAAAGAAAGCAGGTCCCTGGAACTCAGAGCAATTAGTTACAAATGATCTTTTCTCTATGAATTTAAGAGATATCAGAAATAGCTCGAAATTTTATGAGCAACCTTTTGCAGCTCGTCCAACAATCCAGCAACCAGAATCTAAAAATACTGGCGCTGTGGAATTAACTCAAAAGCTGTATGAGACGATTCAGCTCAGGGAAGATATGTTATCTTCGCTGGAAGAAATTGAATTAAATTCAAGTCAGCAAGAAATGAAGCAAGAAATTCAAATTGTGTTTGATTTGCCTAAGTTTGAAAATGGGTTTGCATTATTACCACAGGCTGTTGAATCACCAGACACAATAATTGAGAACCCGAATAAAAATAAGATAGTGAATGAAGATATACATATATCTAAATTTCATCGTGAGCATGAGGTTACTCTTGGAGTTGAATTGAAAGAGTTACCAAATAGGGAAGTGGCTAGTATCAAGGACGGTATTTCTGGTAAAAGTATTTCTGGTAAAAGTATTTCTGGTAAAAGTATTTCTGGTAAAAATATTTCTGGTGATATTGAAAAGAATATAGCTGGTCAGATGCAAGAGGATGAAACGCAGACGATAACCGCTCAAATAAATAAGCTGCCAGCAGCTGTGCCGAAGCTAAATGCGGTGCCAAGCGATATGCCTTTGCTTATGAATGATACTGTTCGTGATGTTCGCTTTATAAAATCAATTGAGCGAGAATTAAGGGTAATTGAAACAGTGTTTGCTGATCTGGGAATTAATCTGAACATATCTGAAAAAGCAGAATTAAGGGATGTTAATTTAGAATGGCCAGTGCAGCCAGGGTCAGAAAACTATCTTGAATATATGAGACAACAATTTGTTAAATTGGACATATATCGTGACGCACTTGCATCACTGCCGTTGCATTCACCAATGAAATATTATTACATTTCAAGTAATTACGGTAAAAGAAAGCACCCTGTAACGAAAAAATGGGCGATGCATTATGGGATTGACTTAGCTGGCACATGGCAAGAGGAAGTAAGAGCTACTGCTGAAGGAACTGTAGTTTTTGCTGGCTGGGAGGGATCATTTGGCAGAGTGGTTAGAATAGAACACCAGTTTGGCATACAAACAGTTTATGCACATCTTGCACGTTTAGACGTTAAAAAAGGCGAATATGTCACATTGGGTGAAATCGTAGGTTCGATGGGTTCTAGCGGAAGGTCTGCTGGAGTACATTTGCATTATGAAATTCGAATTAACCAGCAGCCAAAAAATCCAAAGAATTTTTTTGATGTTGGACAATCCTTGCTAAGCCCTAACAGTATTAGGTTTTCTGCATATCAATAAATCACCATAATTAACCTAGATATTATTTATCTTTGAAGTCTGTAATTATGCGTGGATTGATTCAATTTAATAACAAGAAACTGGTAATTTTAGACTAAATAAATTCTAATTTTAGCCGTTCTAATACTACATCACTCCTTATTAAGCTGATTTTTGATGGGGATGATTTAAGCTGCTAACACATATTAAAAATGAGGATAAATCATGGGTTCTGTTATCTATTTGAATGAAAGAAGGGCTCAGCTCCTTAACGATTTTAATGAAACGGATATTGTTCACTATTCAGATGAGCAAAAGCGTCTTGAATCTATCAGAGATGGCGTTGAGTCCATGTTGAGTTTGGTTTCTGGGATTAGAAAAGATCCTGAGGCGGTAGCACTTTCTTCAGCCCGCTTTGGTGCTATGCGTATGTGTCAATTCTATGGACGCGCAGAAACGATGGCATTTGTTGGACGCTGTATTGATACAGTTGAAATGGCTGAGGATGTTTTAAAAGACACACCTTAACACCCTTTAACTTACCCCCTTAGATTTAATCATAATATTAATGTTAAAGTGACTATTTTTTGACGCCTGCTGATTTGCTTGGCTTCTTGTTACTATGAAATAATGTGTTATACTTTATTGTTTTTCGCCAAATTATTATAGTGTAACTTAAAAAAACCTGCTTCCTGTCATGCTGGCATAAATAATGCACTCTGTATTATAGATATAAAAATATAGGGAATGCTGTTATGCAAAATCAGATACAAGGAATGATTATTCCATCAAATCTTGAAAAAAAATCAAGAGAACAACAAGATATTGGTTATCAAGAAATAGGTGAGATGGGCATTGAGTTTGTTACATTTGACGATGATGATAATCAGGTCACATCTACTAAAGTGCCGCTAGCGCCATTCTTTTTTCCATGGAAACAGTCAGAGCAAATGTTTATATAGAAAGGGTAATATCCTTTTTGTCCTTGAGATGCCATGAACAACAAAGGGTGAGGGTGAATATTGCTTAATTCACCCTGCTGATGGTCTTATATTAGATATCTGAGATATCTAAGGAACCCGAGATATAGGTATAATCACAGAGAAGTACGTTTTAGATTGCCATATTAAGCTTAGCATGTCTCCTGCGTTCAGAGGAGGATGGGATACGCATCATTTCTCTATATTTAGCAACTGTTCTGCGAGCTAACTTAATTCCTTTTCTGCTCACCATTTCTGCAAGAGCATCATCACTTAACGGCTTACCTGGTATTTCATTAGATATAATTGTTTTTATCAAATCACGCACGGCTGCTGCAGCTGTGCCATTCTCTGATTCTGAATTTGCAATTGATACACTGAAAAAAGATTTTAGGGTGAAGCATCCCTTAGGAGTAGCCATGAGCAAACCACTGGTTACCCGACTAACTGTACTTTCATGCATGTTTACAGCTGCGGCAACATCTTTTAGAGAAAGGGGTTTTAACCCTGACAATCCCTCCTTGAAAAAATCTGATTGCTGATTAACAATTTCCCCAGCAATCTTCAAGGTTGTGTTATTTCTTTGTTCAAGAGAACGTTTTAGCCACCTTGCAGAACTAACTGAGTCTGAGGTAAATGTTTTTGTCTCTTCTGCTTTTCTGCTATTCGTATCGTCAGCTATTTTTTGGACATATTCTTCATTAATAACTAAGGATGGAAGGGTTGAACGATTAAGGTCAACTACAAGGCCTGCATCGCTCTCACGCACGATAATATCTGGCGCATTAATAGCTAAATATTCGGTATTAAATGATGCTGCTGGTTTTGGATTATAACTTCTTATGCGTTTAAGTCGTTTTGTAATCTCGCTTACTTCGGTGTTTGATTTTCTTGCTATTAAGGCTAATTCACCTTTGCCAAGTAATTCAAGGTTATCAAGAATGCTAGCCATAATGGAGTCATAACAATCTTGCTCTTTTGCCTGTATCATAAGGCACTCTGATAGGCTGCGAGCAAATAAACCAGATGGCTCAAAACGTTGCAATTTTTGCAGAACCATCTCAACCAGTTCAATTTCACAATTACATAAAGATGCGATATCTGAGGTTGATTGCCCAAGCCAGCCAGATGCTTCGATTGCGTCTGCTAGCATACATGCAATAAATTTTTCCTTAGTATCTTTAATGTTAAGTTCAATTTGTCGCAAAATATGGGTGTTTAAATTATCAGGCTGCTCTGCCACATTTGAGATGATGTCATCCCAACTTGAATCGGCAACATGATTCTTAGGCTGACTTGTTCCTAAATCTAGAGATGATGAGCTGTAGCGATTATCAAAATCTGAATGCTCTGTTGGGTCGTCAGCTAATGCCGCATTTTTTGCTTCGGTAACTTCAATAGGGGAATGTGTATCATTATTATCTGGAATATTTGAAGATGGCAGGGCTTCAAAAAGCACCTCATCAGTCTGGACTTCAAGAAACGGATTTTCAAGAACCTGATTTTCCAAGTAATTTTTGATGTCTAGATTAGTCATCTGTAATAGTTTAATTGCTTGTTGCAATTGCGGTGTCATTACCAGCGATTGCTTTTGTCTTTGACCTAATGATGGCACAAGTTGCATGATAGCCTCCTATTTATGCAATCACTCTAATTAATCATTTACTATAAAATCAAAATCTTAATTTGACATGACATAAAGGCAGTTTTTTGACAAAAATATTGTTTAAAAACAGTAAGTTAAAAATATTTCTTTTCTTACTTATTAAGTAAATGTCAAATAATAGACAAAAAAATTTAAAAAATAACATAAATTGGCATAGTTTTTGTTATACTAAGCTCACGTCTAAATTAGAATACAGAGATGTTGGTTCCGTTTTCTGTTAGAATGTAAGATAGGGGTTAGAAATGATTACAGTAAGTCGAAACACAGCTCAAAGAGGCATAGGGTGTAGACGGTGTAGAATAATAAGAATGTTTATTATTGCCACATTATTTATTGTTATCGGCGGATTAGTTGGCGGAGAGAAGCTGCATTTTCTGAGTTTGATTACAGCAGAGGGAGTGGCTACAACTATCTGGATTGCTGGTGGATTATTGTTTATAATTAAATTGTTATTGTGGCGGTTTGGTCAATTAAAAAATAAGTTTAACGTTCCCGAACAAGTCTAATTACCAAATCCTGGAATGGCATGAATCTGCCATAGGTATGTCCTGTAAAAAAATTTACTGACCAAATATGGCGAGGAGAATACTGGTTTTGTTCTCCTGTCCAAAAGGGTTCTGCAGGCGTATCAGGAAAAATTGTAGAATCAATTTTTGGAGGGGAGCATGAATGGCAGACAATTCCTTCTAACTCTTTTCGTGTTGGCAATCGCCAGTTTCTACCTAATTGCTGGTTTGCTTGCTCGATGGCTTGTTCTACTAATTCTTGATTAAGTTTGATAATTTCACCAGTGCAATTAGAGCCGTTCCATCTTTGTCCTACACTGCATCTAAGCCACTCAACGCCTGATGTTAGATCAATGACGATATGGTCTTTTGTGATAAATTGGCTATTTTTTGCAAATGAAGGCGTTATTAAAAAAGAGCAGAGCAGAAATCCTGTCAATCCAAGGATAATTTTTAGCTTATGGAGAATATGCATACTTGCATCCTTTTCATAAAATCATCATAATTTAATAAAATGTAATTTACGTCGTTATTATAAATGATACCAAAAATTGGCAAAAATGTCGAAGTTTGGTATCAAACTTGCAATATTTGTTCCAGATTTACATAGATTAGGTTGGTTTTTAATATGGATATAGCTTCGCTTGTTGGACTTATTGGCGCAATTGGCATGATTGTCTATGCCATGATTAGTGGAGGGGGTGTTGGCCCTTTCTGGAATACGCCTTCTGTACTTATCGTTTTTGGGGGCACATTCTTTGCTGTTATGTATATGGCACCTATGAATGTGTTTCTTGGCAGTTTTGGTGCTATGGCAAAAACATTTATGCCAGGTCTAGGAAAACAAGAAGAATTAATAACACGTATGATAGAATTAGCAGGGATTGCACGTAAAGACGGTATGATGGCTCTTGAAGGACAAGATGTGCCAGACAAGTTCTTTGCTAAGGGATTGCAAATGCTAGTCGATGGGGCAGATGAAGGTAAATTGACAACCCAATTAAACCAAGAAATTAAAGCAATGAAAATCCGACATGAGGCTAGCCAGGGTGTGATTAAAGCCTGGGTGGATACCGCACCTGCAATGGGCATGATTGGAACGCTTATTGGATTGGTGTTGATGCTTGGAAATATGGCGGATCCAAAGGCAATTGGGCCAGCGATGGCGGTGGCGCTTTTAACAACATTATATGGCGCCTTTATAGCCAATGTGATTTTTGGCCCTATGGTAACAAAATTAGAAAATTATACATCTTATGAAGTAGTGTACCGAGATATGGTCGTGTTAGGG
>JABJAN010000039.1 GCA_018666135.1 Alphaproteobacteria bacterium
AGACTTATTTGAGGAGATTTTTCAAACTGAATTTAAAGAAAAATTTGAAAAAGCGGGTCTTACATATGAGCATAGGCTCATCGACGATATGGTAGCTTGTGCAATGAAATGGAACGGAGGTTACGTTTGGGCTTGTAAAAATTATGATGGTGACGTTCAGTCTGATACGGTTGCTCAAGGATATGGCTCTCTTGGTTTGATGACATCAGTGCTAATGACTCCAGATGGACAAATCATTGAAGCTGAGGCAGCGCACGGAACAGTAACCCGTCATTATCGCCAGCATCAACAGGGTAAGCAGACATCAACCAACCCAATTGCTTCTATCTTTGCTTGGACTAGAGGGCTTAGCTATCGCGGAAAATTTGATGACACACCAGATGTTGTGAAATTTTCAGAAACTATTGAAAAAGTGTGCATCAGTACTGTGGAAAGCGGAAAAATGACCAAAGATCTTGCTATCCTAATAAGTGACGACCACCCTTTCCAAACAACAGATGAGTTTCTTGATACGCTTGATGTAAACCTTCAAAAAGCAATGTCTTAAATTTGAATCTAAAAATATTTTAAGTTAACAAACGAGGCATTTTATGCCTCGTTTTTTTACGACTGAATATGTTTTTTAACAGCATCAATGGCAGCTGCAGCCTTAGATATATCATTACCGCCTGCTTGTGCCATATCAAATCTACCGCCGCCACCATTGCCGCCCACAACTTTAGACGCTACTTGCACCAAAGAAACAGCATCCAATTCTCCTTCGCAATCTGATGTCAAAGATATCACAATTGATACTTTATCATTTTGAGTAGCTATAAGGCAGATAACTGTCTTAACTGCATTAGCCCGCAACTGATCAGCAAGGGGCTTTAATTCTTTTGCAGGCGTGTTTTCAAGCATTTTACCAATAAATCTAAAATTACCAATTTTTTCTACGCCAGATATACTGCCTTCGACACCGCCAGTAGCTATTTTTTGCCTTAATTGGGCTAATTCACCCTCAAGTTTTTTCTTTTCACTCAGTAAAGAAGATACCCGCTCTGGAATGATATCAACTTTAGACTTTAAAATAGCTGCTGTTTCATCTAGAATCTTTTCTCGAGACGCAAACCATTGTCTTGCTGAATTTTTACTCACTGCTTCAATTCGTCTAACACCGCCTGCAACTGCAGATTCTGATATTATTTTAAACTGGGCTATATCCCCTGAACGATTAACATGAGTGCCTCCGCATAATTCTACAGACCATGCAGATTTCCTGCCCCCCTCATTAGCACCGCCCATGGTAACAACCCGAACCTCATCTCCATATTTTTCTCCAAATAATGCCATAGCACCTTCCGCTATGGCTATTTCTGGTGTCATAATCCGTGTATTTACAGGCGTATTTAATTGTATTTGGTGATTAACAATATCTTCTATATTTGCCAATTTCTCAGATTTCACTGCCTCATTATGAGAAAAATCAAAACGCAACCTATCTGGCGCAACAAGTGACCCTTTTTGAGTGACATGCTCTCCTAATGTAAGGCGCAACGCCTCATGCAATAAATGCGTTGCACTATGATGTGCTCTCAGGCTATCTCGTCTTTCTATGTCAATATCCATTTGAATAGGCTGACCGACAGTTAAATCCCCTTTGTTAATTTCGCAATGATGTAAAAACATGGATGCAATCTTAGTAGTATTTTTAACCAGAGCGTGTCCATCAGACCAAGAGAGCTTTCCGATATCACCTACTTGACCGCCAGATTCGGCATAAAACGGTGTCTGATTAGTAATAATAATTACATCTTTATTTCCAGATGCTGAATTCAATTCAGTTTCATTATAAATGATACTGGTGACAACAGCCTGTGCAGAATTCTGCGTATATCCTAAAAATTCTGTGCTACCATTTCGATCTGCTAATTCAAGAAAAAATTTACTTTCAGAATTACCCCCAGAACCAGCCCATGCAGCGCGAGCAGCGTTTTTTTGTGCTAACATAGATGCATCAAATCCGTCTGTATCAACCTGCCAACCATAACTTCTTAAATAATCTTGGGTAAGATCAAGAGGAAATCCAAAAGTATCATAAAGCTTAAATGCTGTTGTTCCTGGTAGAATTTTTTGATTGGCATCTGTTTCCAACTCTTCTTGGAGAATTTTTAATCCACGTGAAAGCGTATCTTTAAAACGCGTTTCCTCCAATTCTATCGTCTGAGAAATAAGGGATTCCGCACGGTAAAGTTCGGGATAATGCCCGCCCATTTCCTGCACTAAAAAAGGAACTAATTTATGCATAACAGGGCGCTCACATCCTAATTGGTGTAGGTGCCGCATTGCGCGTCTCATTATTCGGCGCAACACATACCCACGCCCCTCATTAGAAGGCAAAACCCCATCAGCAATTAAAAACCCAACTGATCTTAAATGATCTGCAACAACACGGTGAGAAACAGCTTGGCTACCATCAACTTCTGTTTTAGAAATTTGAGCAGAAGCCACTACCAAAGCTCGCATTAAATCAATTGCATAATTATCATGTTTACCCTGCATAACAGCAGCTATTCTCTCAAGCCCCATTCCAGTATCAATAGAAGGTTTAGGTAAATTAATCCGTCCTGCCTCTGTCTGCTCATACTGCATAAAGACAAGATTCCAGATTTCTATAAACCTATCCCCATCCTCATCAGGAGAACCAGGAGGACCTCCAGGGATATGGCTTCCATGATCATAAAAAATTTCAGAACAAGGACCGCAGGGACCTAACTCCCCCATCGACCAAAAATTATCTGATGTGTTTATTCTGATGATTCTATCATCTGACAGTCCAGCAATTTTCTTCCATAACGAAAAAGCTTCATCATCTTCGTGATACACAGTAACCAACAGCTTATCAGCGTTAATACCATATTCCTTAGTGATCAAATTCCACGCAAGTTCAATTGCATGATCTTTGAAATAATCTCCAAATGAAAAATTACCTAACATTTCAAAAAATGTATGGTGACGCGCAGTATAACCAACATTTTCTAAATCATTATGCTTGCCGCCAGCACGCACACATTTCTGCGAGGTGACAGCGCGCTGATAATCACGATGTTCTAATCCTGTAAAAACATTTTTAAACTGCACCATTCCAGCATTGGTAAACATCAATGTTGGATCATTTTGAGGCACAAGTGAGCTTGAAGCAACCTCCTCGTGACCATTTTGAGAAAAATAGGATAAAAATGTGGATCTTATATCATTTACATTCGACATAAAAATAACTGGCTTTCAATTCAAACTGTGTTTACCTGAAATTGCAATATTTATAAAATAAATACCACGTAATTTATACGGCAAGTACAGCCCTAATGTCTAGCTCAACACGTATCATAAAAAAAATGACCTAATGAATATTTAAATAAACATAGATACAATCATGACCTAAATTTATAAAACACACTCATATCAAACACAAATTATGAGTGCATTTACATTGACTACCTTTTTACCCCGCAAACGTAATTTGCAAGCAATGATAACTATCGCAATCCCTATTCTTTTGCCTCAGGGTCCTCTCCAATAGTCTCATCTAGCATTTGACTTTGCACTAGCCCTGCATTTTCACGAATAGCTTGTTCTAATTTGATTGCCATTTCCTTATTTTCTGACAAAAACATCTTAGCATTTTCACGCCCTTGTCCGATACGGTGAGAATCATATGAATACCAAGAACCTGATTTTTCAACTAAGCCAGCTGCAACACCAAGATCAATTAGCTCACCTGTTTTTGAGATACCCTCTCCATACATGATATCAAACTCAACCTGCCGAAATGGCGCGGCAACCTTGTTTTTCACTACTTTAACACGCGTCTGATTACCAACTAACTCGTCCTTATCCTTAATCGAGCCAATTCTTCTAATGTCTAATCTAACTGACGCATAAAATTTTAGAGCATTACCGCCAGTTGTTGTTTCAGGACTTCCAAACATCACACCAATTTTTAGCCTAATTTGATTAATGAAAATGACCAAACAGTTAGATTTTGCTATTGATGCTGTTAGTTTTCTTAAAGCTTGGCTCATAAGACGGGCTTGGAGACCAACATGGGTATCTCCCATTTCACCTTCAAGCTCTGCCCGCGGGACAAGAGCTGCAACTGAATCAACAACAAGTACATCAATTGCACCGGACCTTACCAACGTATCTGCAATTTCTAACGCCTGTTCTCCTGCATCTGGCTGTGAGATTAATAAATTATCTAAATCGACACCAAGTTTTTTTGCGTAAACTGGGTCTAGAGCATGCTCTGCGTCAACAAATGCACAATTACCATTTTCTTTCTGGGATTGAGCGACTGCATGTAGAGCCAATGTCGTTTTACCAGATGATTCTGGTCCATAAATCTCAATGATTCTCCCCTTAGGAAACCCACCTATACCAAGCGCAATATCAAGACCAAGTGATCCTGTAGATATAGTCTGCACATCCACCACAGAATTATTCTGCCCAAGACGCATGACAGAGCCCTTGCCAAAAGCCTTTTCAATTTGACCAATTGCCGCCTCTAATGCTTTTGACTTATCATCAC
>JABJAN010000040.1 GCA_018666135.1 Alphaproteobacteria bacterium
GTATTGCGTTCTACCTCAAATACACAATCTGTTAAAGATGCATTAAGTAATGGTACGCGTACCGCATGACCATTTAGTCTTCCTTTTAACTCAGGGTAGATAAGACTAATTGCAGTTGCAGAGCCAGTCGATGTTGGCACCAGCGAATTTAAAGCAGAGCGTGCACGCCGTGTATCAGACGATGGTCTATCCACGATTGTTTGTGTATTAGTTACATCATGTATCGTTGTAATAGAGCCATGTTTAATCCCTATTTCTTCATGAATTACTTTGATAATTGGCGCTAGACAATTTGTGGTACAGCTGGCAGCAGTAATTATTTTATGCTGATTTGGTTTATAATCATTTTGGTTAATTCCATAGACAATATTTAAGGTTGGACCGTCTTTTACGGGCGCGGAAACAAGTACTTTTTTAACCCCTTCATCAAAATAGGGTTTAAGATCTTTCTCTGTTTTAAATTGCCCTGTGCAATCTACCACAATATCTATGTGCTCTTTTTTTAAGCCAATATCATAAGGATTATTTGCCTGTGTGCGATAAAATTCATTACCGTTTATTTGTAAGGTTGATTGACCTGCATTAATTTCTGCATCCCATCTGCCATGAACGCTATCAAATTCAAGCCATAATGCGTGTTGCTGATTACTCCCAATAGGCTCATTTACCATTATTAAATCAATAGCATCATTCTGCTCGTTGAATATAGAGCGGAGCACAAGCTTACCAATTCTACCTAATCCATTTATTGCTATTCGAGCCATCTCTACCTAACTATCTAAGGAGTTTTCAGGAGTTTTTTAACGTCCTGAGAAATTTCAATCTTTTGCTCTTTTGCATAGGCTTCATGATTTTTCTCAACATTAGGGAGATCATAGCGGTAATTTACCATGATACCAAAAGATTCAGACAACCCTCTTTGGGATAAATTCCCAGCAATGTTTATCCTATCTAAAATAGCTCCATTACCTAGATGAAATCTGGCAACGGGATCATTCGGCTGCTTATCTTTTCTGCTAGAATTAAGGAAATATCTTCCAGCTGCTTCAAGAAGTTTTTGTTCATCCTCACCGGAGGCATTAGCCCAATCTATTTCAGCAAATTCTGCTAATGTATCAGGCTCTGTTTTTTCTAGCCATGAAGATAAAGTTGGAACTGGCGATAGAGTTAGAAAATTTTTCAAATTTGGGTATTCACGTTGTAATGCCTGCGCAACCTGCTTAATTAGAAAATTACCGAATGAAATACCAGCCAGCCCTTTTTGACAATTCGAAATAGAATAGAAAATGGCGCAGGAGGAGTCTGTTGCGTTAAGCATATCTCTATCTGTTTCCAGAACAGAATTTATACTTCCAGGGATTTTTTTGGTCAGGGCAACTTCAACAAATATTAAAGGCTCATCTTCCATAGAAGGATGGAAAAAAGCAAAACATCTACGGTCATCAGGGGCTAATCTAGAACGTAAATTATCCCAAGAGGTAATTTCATGCACTGCTTCATAGGCTATTATTTTTTCTAAAATATTTGCAGGCGTATTCCAATCAATTGGCCTTAATACTAAAAAGCTAGGACTAAACCAATTGCGAAGCAATGCTCGGAAACTAACGTCCAATCTGGCAAGAGATGCATCAGTGCGGATAATAGACAGCAGTTCAGCTCGCATTTTCACTAATCGAACCGTGCCATGAGCTGTTGCATTTAACCGCCTTAGTAACTCTGTCCATGCGGGTTCTGCAGCAAGCGAAACTTGGGTAAAACTTGCTTCATTAGGCTCTTTGGAATATGCCTCTAAAGCGGAGTTAAGTAAGTTGATATCAATATCAAGTTCATTTGCTACAGCCAAAAACAATGCCTGTTTTTCTGACACATTCATCTTATCAAACAATCGCAAAAAATGGTCTGCATAAGCGATGGAGGATACTTCTCCAACCGTTGTCATAACAGATGTAATCATCTCTTTTGGATTGTTACCCACTGAAACAGATGTCTTGTCTGCAAGACCAAATCCAGCTCTGGATTTGATCATTATCGTTTCGATAAGCTCGTTAAAAAATTTCATTTATTCCTCTTATAGATTAAGTAAAACACAAAAATATGACAGATTTATGTAAGCATGCAAGTCTAGCCGTTTTTTGCCGTATTAAAGGGGCTTTAATATTGTTTATTTTCCTTTAAACACAGGTGTTCTCTTTTCCATGAATGCTTTTCTTCCTTCTATATAATCAGAACTCTCAAAACAATTCATCACCTTTGCAGCGCATGTCTCAAGGTCTTTTTCTGATTCTTCTAATTGGCACTGATTTGCAATAAATTTGGTTGCTGCAACAGTAAGCGGCGCGTTGGCTGCTATCATATTAGCTACCTCAACGCAGTAATCAGCAAGCGCATTATCTTCCACTACTTTATTGACGAATCCCATTGAGGCCATCTCTGCAGCTGAAAAACGTCGAGCTGTAAAAAATACTTCTTTGGTGAAGGCAGGGCCGATAAGATGAATTAATCTATTTACGCCCTCATATTCGTATCCAAGCCCTAATCTTGCAGCAGGTATTGCGAATTGAGATACAGACCCACAATATCGCATATCACAGCTTGCGGCTAATCCAACGCCGCCGCCAATGCAAAAACCATCTATTTGAGCGATTGTTGGTTTTGGAAAGTTAGCTACACCATCATATACTTTTTTGGTCATCTGATTATATTCTGTTACCGCTTCCTTGCTTGCGCGCTCACTCTCAAATTTTGAGATGTCTGCACCAGCAACAAATGATTTACCACCTGCCCCAGATAATATTAAAACTCTTAAAGTATCATCTTCAGCCAGGATAGTTAGCGCATCATTAACAGCCTTCCACATTTCATAGGAAACGGCATTTCGTTTTTCTGGTTGATTAAAAATAATATGCGCAATCGCTCCATCACGGCGTTGTAGAACTTTATCTGTCATTTTTTTTTACCTTATCTTTTAGATATTAAATGGTTTTTTTATCTCGTAAATTAGTAATCTCACTTTGGCTGTAACCAAGTTCTCTTAGAATATTTTGGGTGTGCTCGCCTGCTAAGGGTGCGGCTTTATAAAGCGAGTTTTGGGTCCGACTAAGACATATTGGTTGGCTTAGGACCGTAATTTTTTCGGAGTTTGAATTTACTACCGATTGGCTTACTTCTAAATGTTGAACCTGAGGATCTGCAAACATTTGATCTATTGAATAGATTGGACCACATGGAACGCCTTGCTGATTTAGCAAATCTATCCAGTCTGCAGTTGTTTTATTCACAGTACATTCATTAATAGCATCACCAAGCTTCTCTCTGTTGAGTGACCTTGCCTCAGCGGTGGCAAACGCATTATCTGAAATCCATTCTGGATGGTCAAATGCCTTGGCTAGCTTTTGCCAGATTACCTCACCTGAAGCAGCTATATTCATAAATCCATCTTTTGTTTTGAATACACCTGTTGGAATAGATGTTGGGTGATTATTTCCAGCCTGTTTAGGGATCTCGCCATTCATCGCGTAACGAGCAGCTTGAAAATCAAGCATAAAAATCTGTGATTGTAAGAGCGAAGTTTGCACCCATTGCCCTTTACCAGAATTAATTCTCTCATATAAAGCAAGTAAAACTCCTTGAGCAGCAAATAGCCCTGCTGATAAATCTGCTAGTGGAATGCCAACACGCATAGGTCCTTCGCCAGGCTCTCCTGTAACCGACATCAAACCAGAGATACCTTGCGCCACTTGGTCAAACCCAGGTCTATCTTTATAAGGTCCATCCTGACCAAAACCAGAAATAGAGACAAGAATTATTGCCTGATTAATATTCGCTAATGTCTGGTAATCTAGACCAAGTTTATATTTTACATCTGGTCTGAAATTTTCAACGACAATATCTGCCTTTTTGACTAGCTGATGAAAAATTTGCAAACCTTCCTGTGACTTCAGGTTCAAAGTGAGGCTTTCTTTACCTCTATGTAAATTTTGAAAATCAGGACCATTTCTAGGGCCTCCCATTTCTGAGCTATCATCAGGTTGCTCAATTTTAATGACTCTTGCACCCCAGTCGCATAATTGTCGAACGCAAGTTGGACCAGAGCGAACACGAGAGAGATCAAGCACACATATATCTGTTAAAACGCCTGCCTTTGAATTTTTTTCTGAGTTAGATTGCATAATTATCACCTGATTTCCGACAATAGTTTAACATTATCGATATTATGTAGGCTAGTGATTTTAAAGATTCTTTATTGGATATTCTCAGAACCTACAAAGCTATTTTGTCGCCAAGCCTCATATAGGCAAATGGCAACAGAATTAGATAAATTCAGAGAACGGCTATCTGCTTGCATAGGGAGATAAAGTTTATCAGAATCAGTAAATTCATTTTTAATTTCATCTGGAAGCCCATTTATTTCAGACCCAAATAATAAAACATCATCTGGTGCGTATTTAGCAGTATCATATCTCTGTTTACCAAATTTTGTTATTGCCCATATTTTTCTGTTAGAAAGCATTTTCTTGCATAGGCGCCAATTTTCATGGGTTACAACATCTGTAAGTGATTTATAATCCAGTCCGGCTCTTCGACATGATTTCTCATCAATTGAAAACCCCAACGGTTTTATCAGATGCAGTTTAGCCCCACTATTGGCACATAGCCGTATGATGTTCCCTGTATTTGGTGGGATTTGAGGTGCAAAAAGAATAATTTGTAACATGGTTTAAATACCTATCTCTTTGAAAGTCCTTTAAAAATAATTATAGACTCAACTACTCTTCTACTAATTTATGTTATCTGTGAATACATAATTTTGAGGTACCCTTAGCCGCTTAAAATTTAAAAAAACGCTTAATTTTTTTGTCTGTTAACCTTTTGTTTACCATTACCCTTTAAAGTTACCCCTTAGCGTTATTGTAAAATGCAAAGGGGTTTTTATGCATATTAAAAGGACTGTTGGCACTATTACGCCTTCTAATAATTTTCCAAAAATTTCAAAATTTAGACTCTTATATTTTGTTTTTTGTCTTTTTACTGTTTTTCTGTCTGTTGTGTCGTTTGGGATCTCTTTCAATAATGCACAGGCAGATGAATATATAGAAAAACAGAAGATAGAATTAAAGCAAGCTGTAATAAATGCACTCGTCACACAGCCAGAAATACAAGCAGAGAGTGCCCTCCTATGTCAGGCTATTTTTGAAATTGGCTTAATAAAGGCGCAAAATAAGCCTCAAATAACTGCACAGATTGTTGGTCAGAGTCAATTTGTTTCTAATTTTGATTCCTCTATTAATGATGAGGATAATGCTCAATCTAGGGGGCTAGGGGATGAGGAAGATGGCATATTTGATATGCGGCTTTCTGTTAGTAAAACATTGTGGGATTGGAATCGATATGAATATTCGATTACATCAAAGGAGCTCTCACATATTTCAAAACAATATAAACGCAAAGTGGCATTATCTAATAAGCTAAAAGAATTGATGCAGCTATCTTTGGATTATCAATTCACAAAAAATAGTTTGGCAATTGGGTTAGAAGTACAAGAGCAAATTTCTGATTTTATGACCTCAATAGAAGCTAAGGGTGAGGCAGGAGTAATACCCCTAATAAATGTGAGGCGGGCAAAATTATTATCAATCGACTTTGAAGGACAAGTGGAAAAAACAAAAAATCAGTTGGATAGAATAGAGAAAGAAATAACCACTAGTTTTAGTTTGATTCCATCTGATATTGTGCATTTTCCCCAATTGTTTGAACAACATAGACCTATTGAACTGCCATTTTTTAATGAAAATACAAGTATTGCTGTAGCATCCGTAGGATTTGAAATCTCTGCTATGATGAATGAGAATCAGGCTATTTCTCTTGAGAACAAACCAATTGTTTATGGAACAGTTACCAGCTCAGTATTTGACCTAAGAGATTTCGAAGAAGAATATGAGATCATAGGTGAATTATCCGTCTCAATGCCTCTTTATGATGGTGGGAGCAATCTTGCCAGACAAAATATTCTTAATTGGCAAATTTCTGGTCTAAACGCTGAGAAGGATAGAATAGTTCAGCTATCCATAAATCGTCAGACAACAAATTTTTCATATCTCAACCAATCTAAAGTAGCTCTATTGCAAGCTGATGAAGAGCGTAAGTCAATGCAAGAGCAATTGGATAATATGCTCGCTGTTTCTGGGAATGTCGCTATTTCAGAACTCTCCATTATGGAACAAATGGTTAAGCTATCCCAAGTCAGAGTAAAGCAACTTATTGGTAATCGGGATATTAATCAAATTTTTGCTGATCAATTAGATTTGGCAGACAGCTTGCTGCCATTATTCACCATCAGTTCGGGAATCAAAGAATGTTAGAAGAAAAAACATATAAACAAAAACACTAGTTTTGGGGACCAGTACTCGAATGCAAAGCGTTATATGGACAAGTTCTGTTTGCGTCAATTTTAATAAATTGTTTTGCCCTCGCATCGTCATTATATATTATGACAGTATATGATCGAGTGATTCCAAATAATGCAATTGGCTCTCTATACGCCCTCACAATTATGATAATGGTA
>JABJAN010000041.1 GCA_018666135.1 Alphaproteobacteria bacterium
AAAATAATAATACTGACATTTGTGGATTAGTATAAACGCAGATATTAGCTGCTGCAATCCAATCTTTATAGCGTTTTTTCCCAGATCAAATAATCAAGGCAGAGAAAATCGGAGAATACTTATTTTATAGGTTTAATTTTGCGTAGATAAGACATTAAAATTGATAAGAGTGGCACTAACTGGATAAAGGCTGATACCTATTAGGACAAGCATTATTCCGTTAAGCCCGAACCCCCAATCTATCATCAATCCAAGCATTATTGGTGAAATAGCGCTTGCTGTAACAGTAATAGTCTGGGCGGCTGCTTTTATTTCCCCTAGCCATCTTGTTCCATATTTTTCAGCTAGAAGAGCACTAGTATTACTTGTGATCATGCCAGATGCTAGACCGAATAAAGCAAAAAATAAAATAAGAAATAAATTTCCCTGTCCAAGCCAAAGACTTATTATACCGAATAACAATGCAGAATGACCTATAAAACTTGTTTTACGAGCAGAGACCCGGTCAATCAAAAACCCAGATAAAAAGGCACCTAAGATGGCAGTCAACGCATAGAAAGCGTAATTTTTTGACCAGTAAAAAAGCGTAACAGACTTCTGGTCGGCAAGAAAAATCTGATGGAATAAAATACCAGTGATTGTAAAAGAGGGAACAGCAATTAATGGCAGAACAACGATCCAGAACTCACGATTTTTAAATAAGTCCTTGCGTCTGAAGTGGATTATTTCCTGTGATTTTTGCACATTCGTTTGGTGATTATTTGCAGCGCTTTCCTGAAGCGCGGTCTTTTGTGTAAGTCGGGATAAAAACGGTACAATTGAAAAAAAGAATATTACAGGAATAAGAAGCCAGACTTGACGCCAGCCTATAGCAGCAATCAGCAGCACGATTATTGGCGGACCTATTGATTCTGCGATATTTATTCCAACACCTGTTATCGCAAGCGCCCTTCCTCTGGCAACCCGATAACGACGAGCAATAGCAACACTATAAACATGTGTCATCATTCCTTGTCCAAATAATCGTAGTAAATAAAGGCCACCAATTAAGGTTAATACACCTGTTATGAATGAGAAAAATATGGCAGATATTGTTAAGGCTATTATTGTAATTAGACTTAACCTGAAAACAGTTAAATTATCTGCCTGTTTGCCAAGCCAGAATAAGGTGACAGCGCTAAGCATAGTTGCTACAGCGTAAATGCTGCCAAATTCTCCATGACTAAGAGATAGTTCCTCTCGAATTTCAAGAGAGAATAATGAAATAAAAAACGTCTGGCCAATTGAAGACCAGAAAGACATCAAGGCGCCATAGATTAAAAACCGCCATTCTAGTTTAATTAAGTCAGAGGTAGGAATTTGCGCTCCAGTAGCAGGCGGCATATAAAATTGTCTCCTTTAAAATCCGAAGGGACGACTTTCATCGTAAAAGGGATTTAAGTTTATCAGAGGATGTGATGAAACGAATATCAGCCTGTTTTTCCCTTATGTCACTTATTTTTTTAGGCAGCATTTTAACCGCATGTTCACAGCAAAAATTAGCTGATTTTGCAGAAACCAAGCCAGCATTCTCCTTATTAGAATTTTTTGAAGGTAATAGCATTGCTTATGGGATATTTGAAGATAGATTTGGCACCTTAAAAAGACGTTTCAAAGTTAATATAGCAGGTGAGGTTTCACAACAAGAAACAGCAGGAAAAATAATTGACCAGATAGTTCTAACAGAAGATTTTATTTATGAAGATGGAGAAACTCAGCAACGTATATGGACGATTAGTAAGAAAATCTCTGAAGATGGGAATGCGCTTTATCAAGGCGTAGCGTCAGATGTAACCAGCGCTGCTGAGGGTGCTGAGTCTGGGAGTGCTTTTTTTTGGAAATATGATGTTGAGCTAAAAATTTCAGATAATAATGTAAAAGTTAAATTCACGGATTGGATTTATCAAATGGATGATTATGTTGCTATTAATAAGGCAACGGTCAGTAAATTTGGTGTTGAAATTGGAGTTGTAACACTTGTTTTTATAAGGGGAGCGCCAGCAGATGTAATCGGTCCATTCGATGTCTTGAAATGGTGATCTGAAAAACCAGCTATGGGTTCGCATTAATCTTGGCAATATGCATCAGCTATTTATAACGTCTCAACATCTCTTGTTTGCCAGTATTCTTCGCCGTAATCATGAAGAATTTCCTCACCTGATTTTATAAAGCAACTAGCTTTAAATAACACAAATCTATTGTCAGTTGAATCAATTTCCCAGTCACAATTACCAGGTCGACCATGATTAAACAGCATACCAACACCCATCATTACAAGATAATCTGTGTTACAATCAGGACTTGTGAATAGATAATCATTTAGCCGATTATCATCTTTTAAATCATCATCGTCTATTACAATATAAGCACATTTCTCGATAATTTCGCCTTGCTTTATATCAGTGATGGCAAAAACACCAAGTCCATGTTTGTTAGAATCTTTGATATGGAAATTTTGCATGATTAAATCGATTTTAGTTGAGAAAATCTATTAGCAGATTTTTTATATTAAGATGGATATGGGCTTTAGTTACAAATTTATAAGCTCTAAGACACTATAATTTAGGTGTCACTGCAAATAGATTTTTAATTTTGGTAGGTTTCTTAATTTTTCTTTTGTTGTATTAGGATTATGTTATTAAAAACTGGCGAAATTTATGAATAAATTTATTTACAGAAATAAAAAAGTAAACTTAGTAACAGGCGGAGCACGGTTTTTTGGTCATCATTTAATTAATTAAAGGCAAGTTATATAAAATTAAATGATGGTGCTGCTGAATGGATTCGAACCATCGACCTCACCCTTACCAAGGGTGTGCTCTACCTACTGAGCTACAGCAGCATTGGCGCGTTTTTTACCTGAATGAATGTGGGTTTGCAAGTCTCTTTGCAGATAAGATAAGATAAGATAAGATAAGATAAGACGCCTTCCTTTTATGGAAGTAGTTTAAAACGCCATTTCATTAACCATCTCATTTTTGGGCTAAACAAGCGTTCTGAATAAAACGAGCTTGCCGCCTGTTTTAAAGCCTCTCCATAAGAGGGGTAGGGGAAATGAAGTTTTGCTAATGCACTTAATTTTAATTTATGAGTGATTGCAAAGGTACAAGTTTGAATTATTTCTCCTGCGTGCGGCGCTAGAATTGTTGCTCCAATTAACTGCCCATTCTTCTTTGCTATCAGCTGAATGCTTCCCTCTGAAATTGAGTCAGTTACTGCTCTGTCATTTTTTGAGATTTTCTGAATAATACAAATAATATTATGTGCACCAAATTTCTGCTCCGCTAAATCTTTGCTATAGCCTACCTGCGATATCTCTGGGTCTGTATAGATTGTATGTGGAATAATAAGCGGGTTAAATTTAGCTGGGATTTTAAATAATATATTCTGGATGGCGATGGAAGCATGTGCAGAGGCAACATTTGTATGACGGTGGGAAGTTGCAATATCGCCGATCGCGTAAATCTTCGGATTTTTAGTTTGCATGCGAGCGTTTGTCTTAATCATCCCATGGTTGGTTATAATGCCTGCTTTATCAAGCTCTAACCCGTGCATATCTGCCTTGCGGCCAGTTGCAATAAGCAAATGTGACCCTGAAATTAATTTCTGCTTTGTTTTGATAGTTATTTCATTATTGCCACCGGTTATTTTTTCGATCTCAGATTGCTCATAAAAAGAAATACCTTCAGTTGATAATATAGTGCGGATAGCAGATTTAAATTCGCCATCTTGATGCGCAAGAATGGTTTTTGATTCTATTATACTAACGTGTGAGCCAAGGCGGATGAATGCTTGTGCTAACTCAACCCCGATAGCACCTCCGCCAACTATAACAAGATGTTCGGGAAGCGTTTGTAGAGAAAAAATTGACTCATTTGTAAAATAAGGAACATCAGATAATCCAGGAATATCAGGAATCATTGGGTGAGTGCCTATAGCAATAACCGCATATTTAAAGTTCACACTTAATGTATCTGAGCTAATTTGTCGTTTACCAGTAAATTTTGCACGCTGTTGAAAAACCTGTACACCAAGAGCCTCAAAACGTTCCACTGAATCATGAGGCGCAATTTTCTGGATTGTTTCAGAAATATGGGCACTGATTTCTGTAAAATCTATCTTCGGTTTGCCAATCGGTTGTATTGCTTGTTTAGCGCTTTTCTGCATTTGAAAAGCAGTTTTTGCACTTGATATTATGGTTTTTGAAGGGATGCAACCATGATTTAAACAGTCTCCTCCCATTTTATTTTCTTCGAATAATACAACTTTTGCACCCATTTGTGCCGCACCAGAAGCTATGGATAATCCAGCCGCACCGCCACCAATAACGCAAATATCCGTATTAATTTCCTTCATAAAAAACTCCGGTCATCTTAACCATTTTTTTCTTTTGTAACTGCTTTATCAGAGTTTGTTTGGCGTGTGAATGTGCGATAAAGCGCACTAACCGTCATTAATAATCCAAGCCCAAGGAGTGGCAGCCAAATACGGCTATCCACTAATGTCATTAAATTAGGCCATTCGCCGTTTAATAATAATTCATCAATTGTCTGACCAAGCCAAACATAAATTATGGTGCCTGGCATTATTCCTATTAATGTTGCAAGAAAATAACTACGAAGAGATATTGTGGTAAAGGCAGGTACAATATTAACAATCCAGAATGGGGCAATTGGAAATAACCGTAATCCAAGCAATAGAAAAAAAGCATTCTCTTTAAAGTCAGGCGGAGTAAGAAAACGGTGCGAGTAAGTGCGTTTATACAACCAATCAGACAGGATTGTTCTTGCTGCCAAAAATAATAGGCTAGCCCCAATACTGGCGGCGAGTAAAATGATTATCAGCGCATTCCAGCCAAAAAGAGCAGATCCGAAAATAGTGAATAAAGAAGCTAATGGTAGCGAGAATGCTGTTATAAAAAGATAGGCGAAAAAAAATAAAATTTGAGATTGGACTGGCTCTTGAGCAATTCTAATTTTAAGACCTTCATAGCGTGATAAGGCTAATGTGTAATCAAAATAAAGATAAGTTTCAGAAAAATAGAATAAAAATATTGCCATTATAAACAAGCCTATCAAAAACCAAGAGCGATATTTTAGGATAATTTTTTTGATGGATGTTTGCATATTCTGCGCAATCTTTTAACTACTGGGGAGAGTTACCCTTGCTTTTCTATTAATTTGTACTGCTGACCATATTAATGCCACACTAACATGGTTATAAATTTTATTATAAAAGAATAAAAAATATCATAGAAAAGTAAGAGTGATTATTCACTAAAAATCTAAAGCAAATTATCACTGTTTACAGCGGCGAATATAGTGATTAAGGGATTGAAAAATTGGGTATTTGCTTTTAAGTGTTTTAGCAATATTAATTTGGGGAATTATATGAGTAAATCATCACCACAATCTGAAACTGTGCAAACAGATAAACAAGAGAGATTGGCTAAGGCTTTGAGAGAAAATTTGCGTAAGCGAAAATCCCAATCAAGAAGCCGTTCAGCAATGGATAAAGATAACCAGAAGGGTCAGCAAGATGGATAGCCTTGTTATTGATGGAGGGCATCGACTTGCTGGGTCAATCAAGATTAGCGGCGCAAAAAATGCAGCCTTGCCACTGTTAGCATCTGGTCTTATGTGTTCTGGAAAATTGCACCTAAAAAATGTTCCAAGATTAGATGATATTATTTCAATGAAAGCCTTGATCGAACATTTGGGTGTGCAGGCAACTTACAAAGATGATGGTGTTATTATTCAAGGGGAAGCCAACTTGTTAGATGCGCCCTATGAGCAAGTGAGTAAGATGCGAGCATCAATTTTGGTGCTTGGCCCTTTATTAGCACGATATGGCAGTGTAAAAGTATCTCTGCCTGGTGGATGTGCAATCGGAACACGACCAGTAGATCTTCATATTTGGGCAATGCAACAATTAGGCGCAATGGTAGAACTTGCGGATGGCTATATCAAAGCAAGTTGTAAAAATGGTCTGATCGGAAATAGAATTGTGTTCCCAATTATATCTGTTGGGGCAACTGAAAATGCAATGATGGCAGCAAGCCTTGCAAAGGGCAGGACAGAAATTATTAATGCCGCAAGAGAGCCAGAAATAATCGATCTTGGAAATTGTCTAAATGCAATGGGAGCAAAAATTACTGGACATGGAACAGATCATATTATTATCGACGGGGTTGATGCATTAACAAGCGCAACTCACAATGTGATTGCAGATAGAATAGAGGCGGGAACTTTTGCCATTGCCGCTGCTATAACGCAAGGCGATATTACGCTCACACAAATGAATCCAAAATATCTTGATGCGCTTTTTGCCGTCATCCAACAAACAGGTGCAACCGTTGAAACAGGGGATAATTGGGCACGGATAATCGCTGATAAACGTCCAAAATCTACTGATGTTGCAACACAACCCTATCCAGGCTTTCCAACCGACTTGCAGGCACAATTTATGTGCTTGATGTCAGTTGCTGAAGGTAGCTCAAGAATTTCTGAGACTATTTTTGAAAATCGTTTTATGCATGTGCCTGAGTTAATAAGGATGGGTGCGGATGTTCAAATTGATGGGAGAAGCTGTATTGTTCA
>JABJAN010000042.1 GCA_018666135.1 Alphaproteobacteria bacterium
AAATTATCCCTCCTAAATAAAGCAGTGATCTCTTTATCAGATAATAGAGAAATTCAGGCTGAACAGATAGATTTGGAGTTGATTGAAGGTAATCAGATTAAGTCGATGAATGCCCGCGGCAATGTTAAATTAACTGAAGAATCTGGCAGAATTGCCTATGCCAATTCAGCTGTATATAATGCAGAAACAGAGGATACAACATTAACTGACTCTGTTGAAATAATAGATGGAGACAATCTATTGCGTGGCGAGAAAGCAATCATCAATATGGTTTCTGGCTATAGTAAAATTCTGGCTGGCGGAGAAAATAAAAGGGTGACAGGAAAATTAATCCTAAATACGTCAAACTGATTGCTAAATTTATTGTTTTTTCCTATGATTTGTGTTTACCTTTTTAATTAATCCATTTATTTATCTTAATCATGTCAAACGAACAAATTCTAAAAAACTCAAATAGTTGGTCAGATCATTTGAAACTAGTTGATAACAATGTCGGCTTAGTAGCTGATGGGCTGGGTAAATACATAAATAGACGACGTGTTGTTCGCAACGTAAGTTTTGGTGTTCAACGCGGAGAAGCAATTGGGCTTTTAGGACCAAACGGCGCTGGCAAGACAACAACCTTTTATATGCTATGTGGGTTACTTGCCGCTGATGAAGGTCGTGTTTTCCTTGATGGATTAGAAGTAACTCATACACCCTTATTTTATAGAGCACGGTTGGGGCTTGGCTACCTTCCTCAAGAATCTAGTGTATTCCGAGGATTAAGTGTCGCACAGAATATCAGCTCTGTATTGGAAATTGTTGAAAAAGACAAAGATGTGCGCGATGGCATGCTAGAAGAATTAATGGCAGAATTTAGCATTGTGCATCTTCGAAATACAGCAGCTGTAAATCTATCTGGTGGCGAGAGAAGAAGACTTGAAATTGCGCGAGCACTTGCCGCAAGACCCACTTTTCTGCTTCTTGATGAACCATTAGCAGGGATTGACCCAATCGCAATTGGAGAAGTAAGAGACCTTATAACCCAGTTAAAAGAAAGTGGATTAGGGGTGTTAATTACTGACCATAATGTCAGAGAAACATTAGATATAGTTGATAGAGCGTATATTTTACACGATGGCGCTGTGTTAATGGAGGGAACGCCTGAACAGGTGGTTGAACATCAAGGCGTTCGGGAAGTTTATTTGGGGAAAAGATTTACATTTTAGAGCTATTAAAAGGCAAATTCAAAACATGGTTTGCCATCGCCTTCCCTAACCTATGATGGTTTTCTGGTGATAGGTGTATAGGGTCCTTATTAGAGGCTTGTACAATTTCATTTGTATCAAAATAATCCACGCCCTTTATCTGCGTTGCTTGCTTTAGCAATCCAGGAAGTGCAAGTGATTTATCCCTTGCCCCAAGCCATTCATCATAGTTAATCCAATCAGGATCAATAGACCGCAATCCCAATATCGGTGGGCACATTATAGTGACAGACGGAGAATAGCAATCATGCCATGCTCCGCCGCCAGCGCCGCTTTGCAAGATAACATCTGCCATTTCTATTAACTGTGTGCATATATCAAGCGCAGATACCTTGATTCGCTTTTTCAAGCTATTTGTGCCAAGCATCAGCAAAATATGGTCATTAGGGGAATGCGCTAACACGCTCGAAAGCACTGTATTCATCCCATTAAAATGAGCCCCAAATTCTGGATCATCTGTTGCCACTGTTCTGCCTGGCAAGCAATCTTGACTGACAAAACACTGTCCGCAGTAAGAAATTTCTTGTTGCATTATCTGTGTCCACCGATGCTCATATCGCAGACCAGTTCCATTATCAAGGTATCCCCAGCTATTGGAGTCACCATATACAAGCAAATTCATCATCTTATATTTTGTTAAATTTTAAAAACGGCAATTACCTTAGCTTTATTCAACAGGACCGCCTGCATCTTTCCAACTAGAAAATCCACCAACATTTGATACGGATTTATAGCCCATTTCAAGAAGCGTTTTACCTGTTAATGCAGCCATTCCGCCAGCCCCACATACAAGCACAATATCAGCATCTTTTTGCAAGGATTGATTATAAAAAGGGGTATCTTGGTCAGCTGCAAATTCAATAAATCCGCGCGGTATCCGAAGTGCACCAGCAATCGTACCAGTTTGATTGATATCCAACCCGTCGCGAACATCTATAAAAACAGTCCCCCCCTTTTTATGCTTATCAATTCCCGTTTCAACATCAATTTTCGGTACCACCTGATTTGCGGCCTCCAGCTCAGAGCTTGCTGTTTTCATAAGTTCATTCCTTTCATTTATATTAAACCCATTTGCTAACGCATCATGGCATTCAAAGCGAATGCTACCATAAAACCCGTCTGTGTATAGCGCCGATCTTTTAGGCATTAATTATACCTAAAATCGCTGTGGAGATTCATCAACAAATAAGCCTAAAGAGTCCCTAAGGTATGAGATAAAAATAGGCGCATTATACACTATCATCATTGCTATACACTATCATCATTGCTGAATGAATAGGGTAAAAGATGGTGGAGCCAATCGGGATCGAACCGACGACCTCTACAATGCCATTGTAGCGCTCTCCCAGCTGAGCTATAGCCCCATAATTTTTTTCATCTGGTATATTTGGTATGCAAACAGTCATGCCATGTCAATATAAACAGCATATTATTATTTAGTGTCAGAATCCTATTTCTCATCACCATCTTCAATCTCATCTTCATCAGAATTATCGTCTGGTAATTCATCTATGAATTCTTCATCATCATCAAAAGTTGCAGGAGCTGTTTCCTCCTCTTCATCACTTTTTACAGCAACAAACCCATCCTCATCTGAAGGCAGACCGTCATCTTCTACAGCATCAATATCATCTTCTAAGTCTGCGCCTTGTAAAAGTGGATCACTCTCAAAATCATTACCCGATTTATCTTTCTTAAGTACTTCAACTTTTACCGACTTAGTGGCAACCCTACCCTTTCGGCTTTTTAATAATTGATCTGGATCAAATTCAGTTCCACAATTTGGGCATAAAATAGGCGTTTTCAAAAAGTCATAAAATTTTGTGCTACAGCTCACACAACGCCTCTTAACGCCTAATTCAATTTTGCTCATAACAAATCCTTGTAGCTTTTTTCACTAATTCCAAGGCGAATAACACGATATTATGCCCAGATGTCAAAGTAAATTTTACACAAATGTTAAAAAATTTAATTCACTATAAAATGAATAATTCTTTTACACCTCATTTTAAAGTACCATTTACCACAATGGTTTATCATATTTTAGCTATATCAATAGATTTTTTCCACAAACTATTTTTAACCCTAGATATTTATTTTTTGATATGACAAAAGCACCACATAATAAATAGGCGCTGATTTTAATAATTGAGGCTTGCAATGAACAAAGGTAAAGATTCACTCTCTTCCGAAGCAATTACCAGATTACATGGCGTGGCTATTGTTGTTGGTGATAAATCTGTTTCACATAGGGCTCTTATTCTAAGCGCTATAGCGGAGGGAAGCACTACAATTAATGGCTTACTGCATAGTGCTGATGTTCATGCGACATTAAATGCGTTGCGCGACCTTGGGGTGAAAATCAACATATTGGAAAATGGCGATGTCGAAGTTATTGGTGTTGGTATGCACGGTCTCTGCCAGCCCAAATCCCAGCTTGACCTAGGTAATGCTGGTACCGGAGTAAGACTTCTTATGGGTCTTGTTGGATCGCAACAAATATCTGCGACTTTCACAGGAGATGAATCTCTTTCCAGTAGACCCATGCGCCGGATTACTGAGCCGCTGTCGCAAATGGGTATTCAGGTAAGCGATGATGGGCGTGGATTATTACCTGTAACCATAACAGGACGCTCTAGCCCATTGCCTTTGTCCTATAATTCGCCTGTTGCGTCTGCACAAATCAAATCAGCTATTTTGCTTGCTGGCTTAAATGCTAGGGGAAAAACAACTGTTACTGAACCAGCAAAGTCACGAGATCACACAGAACGTATGCTTGCCCATTTTGGCGTAGTCGTTAACACCACAACAAACACAGATGGCACCTATTCAGCGGGTGTTGATGGCGGCGCTATATTGCAATCAAATGACATCATTGTTCCGCGTGACCCATCATCAGCTGCATTCTTAATCGTAGCCGCATTAATTACACAAAATAGTAAAATTACCCTGCCAACAATTGGAATGAGCCCAGAGCGAATTGGACTTATTACCACCCTGCAAGAAATGGGGGGTAACATAGAAGTTTTAAACAGAAGAGAAGTTGGCGGAGAGGAAGTGGCAGATATTACTGTCTCGTCAAGTAATTTAAACGGGATAGACGTCCCAGCAAACAGAGCACCATCAATGATTGATGAGTACCCTATTTTATGCGTTGCTGCTGCCTGTGCATCTGGATCGACATTGATGCAAAATATCGGCGAATTACGGCATAAAGAGGCAGATAGAATTGCTACGATGGCGAAGGGATTAATGCTTGCCGGTGTTAGCGTTGATGAGACAGAAACCAGCATGTGTGTGCATGGGACAAGAGCTGCCAATAACACCCATCCCATAAAGGGCGGTTTTAGTATCTCATCCGAACATGACCATAGAATTGCTATGTCATTCCTGACATTGGGGTGTGTTAGCTCTGATAAAATTATTGTACATGGTGTCTCTACTATTGAGACCAGCTTTCCAGGTTTTGTGAATATGATGAATAGCCTAGGAGCAAAAATTTCCTCTATCTAGGCATAATTATAAGCATGATTATAGGCGTGAAAATAAGCGTGTTAATAGGCGTGAAAATTAGCGTGTATATTGACACACCAAGCCCTGTTTAATTAATTTAGCTATGCACTGACCAAAAGAATTTCTGAAAAAGGCAACAAATGAAAATAGCAATTGATGGAACCGCTGCTTCAGGGAAAGGAACACTTGCTCGCAAGATTGCGCAAGAATTAGGATATGATTATTTAGATACAGGCTTGCTTTATCGCGCAGTTACCTTTGATGCCCTTAGTATTAGCAGCCCAGATATCATCTCTCTAAAAAATACATCTTCCTCGAATTACAATTTATCACGCAAATTAAAAAACACGCTTACGCAGATTGCTACAAATTTAACCCTGCCTATCACTGACGTGCCAGAGCTGCGAAGTCAAGAAATCTCTCAGCTGGCTGGTATCATTGCAAGCATAGCAGAAGTTCGACAAGCCCTTATTGAAAAACAAAAAGATTTTGCAGAGTTTCCTCCTTCTGGTATCGGCGCTATCTTGGATGGAAGAGACATTGGATCTGTTATCCTACCAGAAGCCAATTATAAATTTTTTATTGACGCAAAACCGGAAATTCGTGCCAAACGCAGATTTGCTGAATTAAAGAACCCGCTTCCCCATCAAACAGAAAGCCTTACCCTTGCAGAAATCACAGAACGCGATTTCAGAGATAAAACACGCCCCACAGCTCCATTAAAACGCTTGCCAGATGCATTTTTTATAGACACATCCTTATTAAATGCAGATGAAGTCTTGCAAATTGCGCTAAATTACATTAATCGAGAAGTCTCATTGTAAGGCTTTTATCTAAACAACGTCTTATTTTTATTAAATCAATAGCTGGAAATTTGTATGCTATTTATAAAGCTATCTGCTCTTTGAAAAAATTCATTGAGAGTTTAGACAGATAATATCTTGAAACCAGCCAAGATAAAATAGGCATTAAGCCTGAAAAATAGCATCCCACGGAGACTTTTATTGTCAAACCTAAATAATGACGAGAATTTACTCGTCAATGAGAATTTTGCTGATTTACTTGCAGAAACTTTCTCGGAGAGCACATCAGTTGAAGGCAGCGTTGTTCGCGGAACTATCATTGCTATCGAATCAGACAATGCCATCATCGATGTAGGGCTTAAATCTGAGGGCAGAATCCCATTAAAAGAATTTACTGCGCCTGGTCAAGATCCTGAATTACAGGTGGGAGACACAGTTGAAGTTTATGTTGAACGTATGGAAGACAAAGACGGTCAAGCTCTTTTAAGTAGAGAAAAGGCAAGAAGAGAAGAGGCTTGGGTCATTCTAGAGCGCTCCTTTGAAGCACAAGAAAGAGTAACTGGTGTAATTTTTGGCAGAGTTAAAGGCGGTTTTACTGTCGACTTATCTGGCGCCACAGCATTCCTTCCAGGAAGTCAGGTTGATATTCGACCAATTAATGATGTGAGTGCCTTAATGGGCGCTCCTCAACCATTCCAAATTTTAAAAATTGATAGACGTCGCGGAAATATTGTTGTCTCTCGTCGTGCGGTTCTTGAAGAATCCAGAGCAGAAGCAAGAACAGAGCTTGTCTCTAATCTAGTTGAAGGACAGATCCTAAAAGGTGTTGTGAAAAACATCACCGATTATGGCGCTTTTGTTGACTTGGGCGGCGTTGATGGCCTGTTGCACGTAACCGACATTGCATGGCGTCGTATCAATCATCCATCTGAAGCACTATCAGTTGGACAAACTGTTGATGTTCAGGTGATTAGGTTTAATCAAGAAACACAGCGTATATCTCTTGGCATGAAGCAACTTCAAAGCGACCCTTGGGAGAGTGCTGTTGATAAGTTCCAAACTGGAACCAGGCTTAGCGGCCGGGTAACTAACATAACTGATTATGGCGCTTTTGTTGAGCTAGATGACGGAGTTGAAGGACTTGTACACGTGTCAGAAATGAGCTGGACCAAAAAGAATGTTCATCCTGGCAAAATCGTTTCAACCAGCCAAGAAGTTGAAGTGGTTGTATTAGATGTTGATTTAACAAAACGAAGAATATCTCTTGGTCTTAAGCAAGCTACTGAAAATCCTTGGGCAGAATTTGAAGCTAAGAATAAAATTGGAGATGTGATTGAAGGTGAAATAAATAACATCACTGAATTCGGATTATTTGTTGGGCTAACAGAAGAAATTGACGGATTAATTCATCTATCTGATATATCTTGGTCTTCATCTGGCGAAGAAATGCTTGAAGGATTTACCAAAGGCAATAAGGTTGAAGCCAAAATTCTGGATATTGACCTTGAAAAAGAACGTATCTCTCTTGGAATCAAACAACTTTCAAGCAATCCTGTAGCTGATGCAGTTGAAAAAGTACGCAAAGGCGACGCTGTAACCTGTATTATTACAGCTGTTACAGAACAAGGGCTTGAAGTGCGTGTTGGTGATACTCTTTCTGGATTTATCAGACGTGGTGACCTTGCAAGAGACAGATCAGAACAACGTGTAGAACGTTTTGCAGTTGGTGAGAAAGTAGATGCTGTGATCTCACAAATAGACAACAAAAACAGTAAGTTAACCTTGTCTATCAAAGCACGTGAGATGGCTGAAGAAAAGCAAGCTATGGCTGAGTTTGGTTCATCTGATAGCGGTGCAAGCTTAGGTGATATCCTTGGTGCAGCTTTAGCTAAAAAAGATGATGGCACTGAAGAGTAGTCGCTGATTTATGACTATCAAATAATTTATTTCAAAAAAACCTCACTTTTTGTGAGGTTTTTTTTGCCATTTTTAAAAACCTCACGTACGCTTGAGTTACAAAAAAGACAATAATGTTATTGTCATGTGATTAATTGAGATAAACATGAACTGCGTTTTTTATTCAGTACGAAAAGGTTAAGTGAATATGACCAAATCAGAATTGATAAATATGTTGGCAGCTGAAAACCCTGAATTGTATCACAGGGATATAGAAAGAATTGTTAATACTATTTTTGAGACAATAAGTACCTCGCTTGAAAATGGCGATAGAATCGAGCTTCGGGGATTTGGTGCTTTTTCTGTAAGAGAACATGGCGCTCGCAAGGGAAGAAACCCTCGCACTGGCGAACCTGTTGATGTTGCACGTAAACAAGTACCTTATTTTAAAATGGGTAAAGGAATGCGAGAAAAGCTAAATAAATAAGTTGCCTTCTTGCTGTTCATACTTTTTAATGCTCGATCCTGAAAACAGGATAATTACTCAATGCCTAGCCTTGCACATTTTATCTCAAAAATATTTTGGTTACTTATCGTACTTAGCTTTTCCGTTATTATTGCTATCGTTGTAGCCTCCAACACACAAAAAGTTGTTGTAACTTTCTGGCCAATCGCTGGGCAAGTTTCTGTAGCATTATGGGGTGTTATTCTTTTTGCTTTTGTTGTAGGTCTAATTCTTGGATCTGTAATAATCTGGCTTAAGTCACTCTCTTCTTATTTTGCTGCAAATCAAATGAAAAAACTACATAGAAAAAATAATCTAAATAATCTTAAACATAATGCCGCTAGCGAAACCCTTGCCAGTGCAGAAAGTTATTTACTATTTGATAAAGAAGAAACACCTTCTGTGCACAAGACCAACACTAGCTCACTCCATGCTTCATCTGAGCATAGGTGATAAATATGAAAGTAAAGATTTGTGGTCTTAAAACAACATCAGACGTGGATAATTGTGTTATTTCAGGTGCTGATTTTATTGGCTTAGTATTTTTTGAAAAATCCCCAAGACATTTACATCTTAAGCAAGCAGAAATATTATCTAAGCATTATGCAGAACATTATTCGTCATCGAAAATTAAAAAAGTGGCTCTATGCGTTAATCCAACAAATATCAGTCTGTCGCATATTATAAAAGCTGCACAACCCGATTTTTTGCAACTTCATGGCTCAGAATCTCCTTCTAGGATAGAGGAGATAAAACAGAAATATGGGCTTCCAATTATCAAAGCCATTCGCGTAAAATCTAAATTAGACATTGCCGAAAGCCAGCAATATTACACCTTGGTTGATTGGTTGTTATTTGATGCTGCTGCATCTTCTAACGAATTGCCTGGCGGCAATGGGAGGGCATTTAATTGGTCATTATTAGAAGAATTTAGCTGTACTATTCCATGGATGCTTGCTGGCGGTCTAAATCCAAATAATGTAGCTGATGCAATCCAGCAAACTAGCCCTGATGGGGTTGATGTTTCTTCTGGTGTTGATCTGCTTCCTGGAAAAAAAGACCCAATGCTGATCTCAGCCTTTGTACAGTCTGCAAAAATGCGCTAATCTTAACTCAGAACGAGTTTTATTTCGTATAGAAGATTGCCTTTCATTAATAATTTAAGATGAGTAAAATTACTATGAATGATACACAACCAAATTCTTTTAAAACCATGCCTGATGAGAATGGTCGTTTTGGCATTCATGGTGGACGTTTTGTTGCTGAAACATTGATGCCCCTCATTTTACAGGTGGAAGCTGCTTACAAAGAAGCAAGCGCTGACCCGGCATTTAGTAAAGAATTAACCTATTTTCAAAAACATTATGTCGGCAGACCTTCCCCTTTATATTTTGCAGAACGCCTTACCGAGCATTATGGAGGCGCAAAATTATATTTAAAACGAGATGAGCTTAATCATACTGGTGCTCATAAAATAAATAATGTTTTGGGACAGGCGCTTCTTGCCAAAAAAATGGGGAAAACAAAAATCATAGCAGAAACTGGGGCAGGTCAACACGGCGTAGCTACAGCAACAGCATGCGCGTTGTTTAATCTTGAATGTGAAGTTTTTATGGGCGCAGAAGACGTTAAAAGGCAAAAGCCTAATGTTGATAGGATGCGTTTATTAGGTGCGACAATACATCCTGTAACTTCTGGCACTTCCACTCTAAAAGATGCCATGAACGAGGCCTTGCGCTATTGGGTTGCTAATCCTGATACTCATTTTTATATAATAGGCACTGCTGCTGGTCCACATCCCTATCCCGAAATGGTTCGAAATTTTCAGTCTATAATTGGCCGTGAAGCAAAAGAACAATTATTTGAAGCAGACGGCAGGTTACCTGACGCATTAATTGCTTGTATTGGCGGAGGTTCTAACGCTCTTGGGTTATTCCACCCCTTCCTTGATGATACAGATGTATCAATTTACGGGGTAGAAGCTGCTGGTTTAGGTATTGATACAGGAAAGCATGCCGCAAGTCTTACTGGCGGAACCCCTGGTGTATTACATGGCAATAGAACCTATCTTTTGCAAAATGAAGATGGTCAAATCGATGACGCACATTCCATATCTGCTGGTCTTGATTATCCTGGTATTGGACCTGAACATTCATGGCTTCACGATATTGGACGAGTTAAATATGTAAGCGCAACAGATGAAGAAGCTCTTATTCAATTTCAGTTGTGTTCTCGATTAGAAGGGATAATTCCTGCTCTGGAGCCATCACATGCACTTGCATTCGCTGCCAAACAATTACCCTTAATGAGAAAAGAACAGATTGTCATATTAAATATGTGTGGCCGCGGAGACAAGGATCTTGAGGCTGTTCTACCTAAGTTAGATGAACGCGGATTATTATAAAACATTCCCAAAAAGGTCAGAATACGCATATGAGCAAACGATTAGCTGCCAGCTTTGCAAAGGCAAATAAAGAAAATAGAGGTATTTTAGGGATTTTTGTATCTGCAGGGGACCCTGATACTAAGACAAGTATTAAAATTCTTGACGGGTTAGTTGAATCGGGTGTGGATATGATAGAACTTGGGATGCCATTTTCTGATCCTATGGCAGATGGTCCTGCTATTCAAGCAGCAAGTCTTCGCGCTATTCGTTCAGGAATGACCTTAAAAGGCAGCCTTGAAATTGCAGCTCAATTTAGAGAAAAGCATAAAGATGTTCCGTTGATTTTGATGGGATATTATAATCCAATTTATCGCTTTGGAGTCGAAGCATTTTTATCCGAAGCGAAGGCAGCAGGCGCAGATGGTTTAATCATTGTAGACCTTCCGCCAGAAGAAGATGTTGAATTATGTGATCCAAGTCTTCAAGCTGGTATAGATTTTATTAGACTGATTACACCAACAACGCTTGGCGATAGATTGCCTTTTGTTTTAGAAAAAGCATCTGGATTTATTTATTATGTCTCAATTGCTGGTATTACGGGCACTAAGTCTGCTCACCTTGAAACTATTGCCTCTGCTGTTGGTAGAATAAAACACGTCAGTGAGTTGCCCGTTGTAACTGGATTTGGCATTAGAACACCAGAACAAGCAGCAACTGTTGCATCTGTTGGAGATGGCGCGATTGTTGGATCTGCTGTTGTGGAAATCATTGCTGATGCAAGCGCAAATAATCTGTCTTCTGATGAAACTGCTAAAAAAGTAGCACGCTTTGCAAAATCACTATCTGTGGCTATTGCAAAACAAACATCTAACTAATTGATTAGACTGTAGTTTAAAAATACCTGTAGATTCTACCCCAATTTATAGCAATAAGCATGCTATACAACATTTGGAAATATGTGCCCATGAGTACTTTATCTGACAGCCTTGATAGACTAGCTTCCCTTCACCCTAAACTAATTGATCTAGGGTTGGATAGAACCTTTCAGCTTCTGCAAAAAGCGGGAAATCCGCAGCAAAATCTTCCCCCCGTGATTCACATTGCAGGCACTAATGGCAAAGGCTCTGTTAGTGCTTTTCTAAACTCACTTGCACAGCATATGGGGCTTACAGTGCATTGCTATACATCGCCACATCTATGCCAATTTAATGAACGTATACGTCTTGCGAATCACCTTATCAATGACATAGAACTGATTGATCTATTGAAGGAAATTGAACAATTAAACGAAAATAAGCCAATTACATTTTATGAAATTACTACGGTTGCTGCTTTTCTTGCCTTCGCAAGAAAGCCCGCAGATTTAACAATATTGGAGACAGGGCTTGGAGGCAGACTTGACTCAACAAATGTAGTAGCAAATCCGTTAGCATGCATTATCACGCCAATTGCCAGAGATCACGAACATTTTCTTGGCTCAGAGTTACCTCAAATTGCAGGTGAAAAAGCAGGTATCATGCGTCATAAAATTCCGGTGATTTGTGCTTCGCAAACAAAAGAAGTGGCACACACATTAGTTGAAAAAGCAGAAGCAGTTGACGCGCCAATACATATAGAGGGACGTGACTTTACTTGGGAGGAAATGCCGTCCAAGGAGTTAAAACTAGAAATAGAAGGGCATTCTTATTTATTACCTAAGCCTAGTTTATTTGGTCCCCACCAACAACAAAATGCTGTTCTTGCCTCAGCAGCAATAGTCTATAGCAAACATTTCAAGCCACTATCAGATACGTTATTTGCTGGTATCGCCTATGCAAAATGGCCAGGACGGGTGCAATTAATAGATAAAGGAGAGCTTATTAAATACACAGAGGCAAAACAGATTTGGCTTGATGGCGCTCACAACATGCATGGTTCCACCGCTTTAGCCAAAGCCTTAGCTCACATCACTGATAAAAAATGGACTCTAATTGCAGGTATGTTAAATACCCGAAAACCAGCAGACCTGTTCACCCCACTAAAAAACCAAATAGAGCAGGTTTTCACCATTACTATCCCAGGCCAAGATGCGAGTTTATCAGCTCAGAAATTATCAGATGAATGCAGTGCCATCGGCATAAAATCAACAGCTAAAGCAAATCTTATATCCGCAGTTTCAGCAACAAATGACGCAGAATTTGTAATTATTTGCGGCTCATTATATTTAGCAGGACATGTATTATTAACCAACGGAACGCTTCCTGATTAATTTATGTAAATCCCAGTTTTATTATAGCTAGTCTCTAATACAAGAAACACACAAAAACTATAGATTTTCTTTAACCCACTGTTCAAGCTGAGACTTTGGCAATGCCCCTATTTTTTCGGCAACAACTTCGCCATCCTTAAAAATCAACAATGTTGGGATTCCGCGAACTCCGTAATTTTGGGGTGTAGCTGGGTTTTCATCTATATTTACTTTTACAATTTCCACCTGGCCAGAAAGAGCTTCTGAGATTTCTTCTAGAGCAGGCCCAATTGCGCGGCAAGGCCCACACCATTCTGCCCAAAAATCTACGACTATTGGTCCAGATGCCTTCAGTACATCAGTATCAAAATCAGAGTCTGTTGAATGTCTAGTAGCCATGCTTATTCCTTTTTACTTAGATTATCTCGTTTATTATTAGTAACTCAAAGCTTATCGGTAAATCGTTTTTTATACATCTTCTATTTAATTAATAGATTATGCATTTCTTATACTATCTAAATAAGTATTTAATTGCGAATTTAAAAGAGGCATTAATTTTGCTGTCTGTGTCCAAATTATATATGCATGAATAGGTCTTTGTGGGTAAATTTGTTCTAACAAGCCTACATATAAGGCCATCTGGCGAATATATGCCTCAGGTGGATTACCGTCCGCATTTGGCTTTCCCGTTTTGAAGTCTGCTAATTTCACAAAATTGTCCGTCACAATTAAGCGGTCAATCTGACCAGAAATTTTTAGCTGTCCAATCCTGCCCATAATTGGCACTTCTGCCAGAGATTTTTGTGAGAATAAATCTCGGCAATCCTGATGATTAAGAATTGTTTGTGTTTCATCATAGAGATTTTCAATCTCACTCTCACTGAGCTTAGGTAATTGTCGTTTTATATATCGATAGGCAGTATCTGCTTGCTTAGGCAGATCAATTGCTGGCAGGATTTCAAGCAATTTATGGATAATTTGGCCTCTCTCTAACGCCATTATCTGCCCTTTTTTATGAGGCGCTACTGCTTGCCTATCATAAACCTGTTCAGATGGATGTATAATACGAGATTTGCTATCATAATGCTGTTCTGGCATTTCATCATACCATTGTGGTACATCCGTGCTATCAACCGGCACTGCTGTATCCTGTGTTACCATCTTTACCTCTATATTTGGATTAAATATAATTCTTAAGATATCTCCTTCTATCTGGCAGGAAGAATGGTTAGAAATTGTGTCTTTTAATAATTCGTACCAGCTATTTTTTATAAAACGTCTATGAGGGGCTTCCCATCCTGAAATTATCAACACCTGTTTTGCTCTTGTTAAGGCGACATATAACAATCTGTCATCTTCTCTTTTTTGTTTTATTTTATCGCTAGTACGAATATCTGTAATAGCAGCAGGAGAAAATTGGCTATTTTCTGTCCAATAAACCCAATTTTTACTAAATGTTAGCGTATCAGATGGTGACCTTGCATTAAGCATATCTGGCAGATAGATTATTGGCGCCTCAAGTCCTTTTGCTCCGTGAATCGTAAGCAAGCTTACCTGAGGATAGGCAACAGAACTATTTTCTCTTTTTAAAATACCTTTACTGTCATTAAAGGATTTAAGAAACTGACTTAGCTCAAGGCAACCGGTTTTTTCGAATTCCAAAATTTGTTGTAAAAACCCATTAAAGCTCTCTATGACGCTAACGCCTAATCGTTTAACAAAACTATCAATTACCCTATCCCCAATCAAAATTTGATTGAAGAAATGAAATACATCTTGTTTACCAGCACGCGCGCGCCATTCAATTATTTTTCGGCAAGCATGAGCCTTCTGACAATCCGCATTTTCATATTCTATTAATCTATCAAAAAGTGAGCTGCTGCCTCTGCCAATTGCAAGCTCTTGTAAGTCTTTTTCGTCTAGTTCCAACAAAGGCGATTTCAAGATATTAGCTAATTGCATATCATCTGTTGGGGATAAACACACCTCAGCTAATGCAAGCAAATCTTGAATTTCTATCTGGTTTTGCAAGATAATACGGTCAGGCGGTGACACAGGTATCCTAGCCGAAATAAGGGCAGCTCTTAAATTAGCTAAAAATGAATCTCGCTTGCGTACTAAAATCATGATATCGTTCGGCAAAATATCTCGAGCAAGGATATTATCTGTACCAGAATCCAACAATGCTTTAATATGAGTTGCTATTTTCTCTGCTAACAGCACTTCTGCTGTTTCCACCCGATTTACTTCAAGCGGTATAAAAGGCTCAGATGGCGGCAGCTTCTGTGAGGTAATTACTGGCCATAATTCAACCATACCTGAAAGACTAGCCCAATGCAGTTGATGAGGCTGATACGCATCCCCCACACCTGTAATTCTTGGATCTTGCATTACAGCATCTACAAAAGTAAGTATTGGTGCCGATGAGCGATAGGATTTTGTTAAATTCACCTGTTTAAACGGTTTGTTATACAAGCTCGCCTGCGCTGCCAATTCTGACTGTTTTGAAATAAATACATCTGGATTTGCATTCTGAAAACTGTAGATTGATTGTTTATAATCCCCAACTGCAAACAAAGTTCTTGGAAGTGGTTCTACTTCATCAGATAAAAAGAATTCAGAAACTAGATGGGAAATCACAGACCATTGCGTTGGGCTTGTATCTTGTGCTTCATCAACCAATACATGTTGTATCGCTGTTTCTAATTTCCACCTCACCCAAGCCTGTATTTGATCTTTGGATAGTAACTGGTCTGTAAAAAATATAAGATCATCAAAATCAAGCACGCCATATTGGAATTTTTGCCTCTGAAAAGAAAGATATAAATTGGCTGCTAGCAAACAAATTGAGTGACTTAATTCACTTGTAAAAGCACCACTTTGCGCCTGCATATAGGCCAAAATTTGGTCTTGTGCATCAGCTATATAATTTTTTATCTCTGGCTCATGCTTCTGTACAGCTTTGCTTGCAAGCGTAGATTTTGGATTTCCGCTTGCAAAAAAAACATCTGTTAAACAAAGAAATTCAGCTTCTGCTTGCCGAGGTGAAAGAGACAACCAATGATTAATTTTAGCACTTGCCTGCTTGTCATTTTTGCCTCCAAGATAAAGACAATTTGCAATTTCTTTTAAGGGTAACTGCCTTACCCTCTGCATTAAAAATGCCTTATCATCAGTGAATTCGGAGAGTGTCTTGCAACCAATTATATCTTTTAAATGTTCTTTAAACCGCGCAGACGCAGTACCATCCGTGGCAAATTTATCAATAATATCCCGTTTTTGAAGAATTTGGGTAAGGTATTCACTAAGCGTTCTCTCATCTGTAATACTGGCAAGAAATTTCAATTTTTGTTGAATCTCAGCTATCGGAGTAGCAAATAATTCCTGTAAATTCTTCTGTAATAGCGAATTTGCCTCTGCTTCTGTTAGCAAATCAAAGCCTGGTGGGACACCTGCTTCAATTGGAAATCTAGATAGAATTGACTGACAAAAAGAGTGTATTGTCTCAATTCTTGGTCCATTCTCATTATCCAAAATACTGGCAAATAATTGTCGTGCTATCTGTATTTTGTCTTGGCTAGGATTAGGCTCACTCATTTCTTGTAATTCTGCAAGCAGCTCACTTTCTTTACAAACGGCCCATGTTGCTAGTGTTTTCTGTAATCGTTCTTTCATTTCCACAGCAGCTGCTTTGGTATATGTCACACATAAAATACTATCTGGGCTAACGCCGTTCAATAATAAGCGAAACACACGGTGAGTAAGAGCTCTTGTTTTTCCGGTACCTGCATTAGCGGATACAAATACAGAGTAATGAGGATTAGATGCAAGACTAGAATTATCCATCATCATTCGCCTCATATGGTCGCCATTCTTTAATTCTTGCTAAATGCCTTACATCTGAAAAACGTGGTCTATCAGCTGCATTAGGCTCAGATAAATAGGGCTGATTTGAGTTCTCAAACTGTGTTAGAAGAGTAATGATAAGATCATAGATAGCTTCACTATTAAAATCATCTGGCGTGACATTATTAATAATGGCTGGGTCTGTTGCTCTTCCTTTCAGATGCCAATAATGAAGCTGAAGATGGCTAGGTAATATTTTAGCGTTCTTATACCCCCCTTTTGATGCAATCACAGCCTCTACTAGCAATTGTACCGCTCTTCCTGCAATTACCATTTGCTTAGATGGCGGAGCACCCGACTTATAATCAATTATTTGACACTCATCTGAATTACTCCATTCAATCCTATCTGCTCTTGCGGTTAGTAAAATGACACGCTTCCCTATTTGAATTTCCAACTTGCCATCTTGTTCACTAAGCACCTGAAAATCATCTGAACGACGCCGAAGCTCTTCATCTAAAAACCAGCTTAAGACCATAGTTAGTTTTTGTCTCCAAAACAGGTTTATAAAAGCAATTTTTGACCACTGAGATAACTGATTTTCTAATATGTTTTGTAATTCTAAAGCGGCAACTTCTGGAAGCTTGCCAGAGGGGTATTTTTTTAAGAACAATGCAATAACATCATGAATAATAGACCCTCTAAGCGCGGCAGCTGGAGTCTCATCTATTGGCTCATTTTTTCTAATTTTTAATATCCGTTTAACGTAAAACCCATAAGGGTCGGTTATCCATTGATCAAAATCTGTAGCCGTTATCTTGTTTGGTCTATGCATTATAGCTGGTTTAGGTTCTGGTCTTATAAGTGGGCATACTCGCAGCGGGATTTTTCTTAAGGTCACTGCTTTCATCCAATCAGGCAACCTGTTATCTAAATAATCAAAAAGTCCAGTTGCTGAAACCACAGCATCTAGCCTGGCAAGCCATCTAGATGGTTCTGATGGTGACCCGTCATGCACAACAGAACGGGTTATCATTACTTCTTTTGAAGCAACTGCCATCATAAAATCATGTGCTGATAACGCAATTCGCCACTGTCTATCTGGCAGTCCTAATTGGGTGCGAGATGCATTATTAATCCACATATCTTTTTCTGAATAGGGTGGCCAAATACCCTCATTCAATCCACCTAGAATAATTCTATCAGCCGTTTGCATTCTTGCTTCGATTGTACCTAATATCTTTAGCCTTGGGTGTTGGTCATAGGGTGTTCTGACTACTTCGTTCTGACATAACACGCTTAATGTATTAGCAAACGCTGACGCAGCAATAGAATAAGAACTCCCAAAACGGATCATATTGGAAAGTAACTCAAGTAAGGTTTCACCAGCAATGTTTGAATAAATATGTGCGTGTTGTTCTGTGTCTGCATCTTTTTCGCTAGCGGTTGCTACTTCTGACAGAGCAGACATCATTTCTGCTGTTTCCATAAGTGCTCTAGCAAGACTATCTAAAGAAGGGTTAATTGCTTTAAAGGCATCTCTCAAAGGGCTAAATGCTAGCAACAGATGATTCTCCCAAAAGTCTTTTAACTCTCCTTGTGTTTGCACCAACCTTCCCCAGCTATTCCAGCTTTTTTCTGGCAATGTACCTCTTAGAATTTTTTCTTCAAATTGGCTGGCAAGTCGCGTAAATTCAGCCCTCTTCAAACCAGCGGTAGAAAAAGGATGTTTGAATAATGCGCGCAACGCATGAGGTGAGGCATCTTCCTGCACTGTTTGCGCCAATAATAACAAAAACCTTGCTGGCTCTGACAAAGCTAACGAGGTGCCTGCAGAATCATCGATTTTTATTTTCCATCTCATTAACGCTGCCTGAACTTTTCTGGCAAGCACTCTATCTGGGGTAATCAACATAGCAGTTTTATGAGTTGTTTGAAGAGTCTCTCGCATTAATCCTGCAATTAACTCTGCCTCCTGAAAGGTATCATCTACTGACATAATTTTCAGTCCTTCAAGACTGGCAGGAGATAATTCAGCTTGGTCAACAGCAAGCGCTCGCCAATGGGAAGTTCTGCTAGCAGGTCTCATTACCTCACGCAGAAGTATTTGTCTTGAACGCGCTTGTTGTTCTCCCATCAAGGTTGTTTTATGCCAATAATTGACGTGTGATAAAGGTAAATCTAATTCAATCATAGAAAGAGCAATTTGATGTAATGGATGCACTTGGTCTTGTTCTATTGCTCGCCAGTCAATTTCTGCGATTTCTAAATCTAGACCTGGAAATATAACAGCACCTATTGGCAGCTGAGAAATAACTTTCATAAAAGCTCTGGTCATGGGCAGAGTTCCATTAGAACCTGCCAAAATAACAGGGGTATCTGGTGGATTTTCTCGCCATAAATCCAGCTGTCTATTCAGTAAAATTTGCTGGCGCTCTACAGGGTCTATTTTCCCTTTTTCAGAGAGAATGGCTGGCCAATATTCAAATAAAATTGTCAAGAACTTCAGAATATCTTGCCAATGTGCAGATAATTCTTCAGGTAGAATATCTTTGATAGAAGACAGGGATGTGCCTGCACGTTGCATTTGATCAATTAAGCTGCACAGACTAGCCGATAATCTCATCGCAGGCGCAGGAGACATAAGTTGTCCCCCAATTGGAAAATATTGTATCTGGGCTGCAATCAGGCATTGTCTCTCAAATCCATTTATCGCTTCTGCCAAATCTAAGCTATCAACACCGCTATCAATAAAGATGTCTTCTTCTGGCTCACCTACTGCAAACATTCTTGGCAATAATATGGCACTCTGTTGGTAATGATTAAGAAACGCTGCCTGAACAGCAGAAATAGCTCTTCTTGAAGGTAAATAAAGATCAATTTTAGCAAGTTGTTCTGGCTTTGGAAAATTTAATATTAATCCATCGACTAGATTATCTGCAAAAGATTCAATAGCTGGGATAGTATAAAAGCCTGATTTTATCATCCATAGATATTATCGCAAATAATACTTAAATGCAGTATTTTTAATGAAAAAATAAACTGACGGGATTTTATCTTATATTTGAATCGATTTTATCTTTTGATTAGATGTTTTAATCCTTACTCTACGGCTATCTTGCAAGATGCTTGCATCTGTTTGCTTTATATTCGAGCAGGCAAAATCTAGATGGATATAAATCACATCTGCTGGCAGCATATCAGAAATAATATCTGGCCATTCAATGATACAACAATGATCAATAAACGCATCTTCAAGACCAAGGGCAAGGACTTCTTCGCATGTCTCAAGCCTATATAAGTCAAGATGCCAAATCTCACAATTTCCTTTGAATTCATAGCTTTGAACAAGGGTAAAAGTAGGACTTGGTATTTCTTCTGTTATCTTACAGGCTGATTTTATGATAGCGCGCGCAAGGCTAGTTTTGCCTGCGCCAAGAGTACCAGAAAGACAAAACACCACCCCTGGCGCTACATATCTCGCCAATTTTTCGCCCAATCTATGTAGCGATTTTTCATCAAGAGCGGGGTAATTGCATTCCATTTAGACGCCGTATTAGTATCTATATTCCTCAGACTTAAATGGACCTTGTTGCTTAACACCAATGTAATTAGCCTGATCTTCTCTAAGCTGACTAAGCTTTGCACCAATCTTATCCAAATGAAGGGCTGCCACTTTCTCATCCAGATGTCTTGGCAACGTATATACTTTATTTTCGTATTTCTGCCCGTCCTGCCATAATTCAATCTGTGCTAATACCTGATTAGTGAATGAGGCAGACATAACAAATGAGGGATGACCTGTTGCACAACCAAGGTTTACCAAGCGTCCTTTTGCTAGCAAAATCATTCTTTTACCGTCTGGGAATTCGATTTCATCAACCTGCGGTTTTACTTCGCTCCAGACAAAGTTTGACAGGGAAGAAACCTGAATTTCATTATCAAAATGCCCAATATTACATACAATCGCTCTATCTTTCATATCACGCATATGATCAAGAGTAATCACATCTTTATTACCTGTAGCCGTTACAAAAATATCTGCTTTAGGTGCTGCATCTTCTAATGTAACAACCTCATAACCTTCCATTGCAGCCTGAAGCGCACAAATAGGGTCAATCTCTGTTACCATCACCCGAGCACCGCCTTGACGAAGAGAGGCAGCGGAACCCTTGCCAACATCTCCAAATCCACATACCACAGCAACTTTACCAGCAAGCATGACATCTGTCGCACGTCTTATCCCATCAACGAGCGATTCACGTACACCATATAGATTATCAAATTTTGACTTGGTTACAGAATCATTCACATTAATCGCAGGGAACGGTAATTGATTTTGCTCTGCTAGCTGATATAAGCGAAGCACGCCTGTTGTTGTCTCTTCCGACACTCCTTTAATCGCATCGCGCTGACGGGTGAACCATCCAGGGCTGGATTCATGCCTTTTTAAAATTTGTTGTTTTAGAAATGTTTCTTCTTCAGAAGATGGGATTGCAAGAATGTCCTCACCTGCCTCTAATTTTGCACCAAGTAATATATACATTGTTGCATCACCGCCATCATCTAAGATCATATTGGCTGTTTGGTCTCCTGGCCAGTCGAAAATTTTATCTACATAGTCCCAATATTCTTCGAGTGTCTCCTCTTTTTTTGCAAAAACAGGGACTCCTGATTGGGCAATAGCTGCTGCTGCATGATCTTGGGTTGAAAATATATTACAAGACGACCATCTTACGTCAGCACCAAGAGCGGTAAGTGTTTCAATCAATACAGCTGTTTGAACTGTCATATGAAGGCAGCCAGCGACTCTTGCGCCTTTCAAAGGTTTTGACTTACCAAACTCATCTCTTAATGCCATTAAGCCTGGCATTTCACTTTCACCGATTGAAAGCTCTTTTCTGCCCCACCCAGCTAGGCTAATATCACTTATTATATAATCTTGCATTTAATTTTACCCATTCAATCATTTTTTTATGTGATATCAAACTTATCTAAGAAACGATAGCTTTTTTCAGCTTCATACACTGTTAATAGTTACAATTATCTATGATAACGCGCCAGAAATTATTATAATATACTATTACAATCTATTTTTTAAATTACGCCATCACAACTCAAGATGTTCTAATAAGTATTTAATTTCTTTTTTATGCGCCCATGATGCTAAGAACTCTGCTAGGGCAACGGACCGGTGCCGACCACCTGTACATCCAAATGCAACGCCTAATTGCGGTCTGCCCGTTTTTTGCAAAGCAGGCAGAACCATATCTATTATCTGAGTAACATTTCCCATAAAGGGCTGAAATCTTACATCTGCCTGAATATATTCTCTTACTGCCTCGTCTTTTCCTGAAAAATTACGTAACTTCTCCTGCCAATGAGGGTTTTCAAGAAACCGAGCATCAAACACATAATCTGCTGTTTCTGGAACGCCCTTGCGATAGGAAAAGCTGATAATGGAGAGTGGGACAGGATTAAGCGCAGGCAATTCAAGCCTAGTGAGTAAAACAGTTCTAAACCCTGCAGGATCAGAGCCAGTAGTATCTAATTTAATATCTGCAAATTTATCTAGACCCTGCATTGCCAGAAAATCTGTTTCTATGGCATCATTCAAATTGCCTGTCTTTACTAACGGGTGATGCCTTCTTGTTGCCTGATATCTTTTGATGATTTCAGATGGCTGGGCATCAATATATATAATTTGGCATGCATCCCTAAATTTAGATTTTAAATTTTGGATTAATCCGATTACCAGATTCTTCTCAAACCCTGTTGTTCTGATATCAACGGCAAGTGCAATTTTTCGTTCTGCCGTTTCCACTTCCAACGCGATATATTGGTCAATAAGAGATAGTGGCAAATTATCAACCGCAGAAAAACCCGCATCTTCGAGTGTATTCAACGCGGTAGATTTACCAGCACCTGATGGTCCAATTACTAACACGACACGAACTTCCATCGAATCCTGCATAGTCTCAATATGGTCCGCCATCTCGCAAATCTCCAAAATTATTCCGCAAACTCTATCTTCTATTCTAATTCTATTATCTCATGAATACTGCAACAAGCAACTTCATGTCACTTAGACACGCTATCGATGAGTGGCAGCTCAAGATAAAAGATAGCGCCAGTTGTTGGCGCGTTTCTCGCATATAGCTCTCCGCCATGTGCTTCTGCAATTTGCCGTGCAATTGATAGCCCCAGACCAGAATGCTGTCCAAATGCCTCACTTTTTGGTCTTTGTGAATAAAACCTATTAAAAATAGCTTCCAGTTTTGCTTCTGGGATTCCTATCCCATAATCACGAATTGAAAAACAGATTCTATCATTTGCATTACCGCATGGTTTAATCTCAAGGTCGATGCTTTTATCATTTGGATTAAAACTAATCGCATTAACCAGCAGATTATCTAATATTTGTATTATTCTTCCAGTATGGATATTTACAAATGCATGGCTAAGGTCATCATCTTCTATTGACGGTTGCCAATTGAATCTAATATCAGGGTATCTGTCCTTCATCATCGATATCCAGCTATCTAAAAGAGGAAAAAACGCGACTTTCTCTCGCTCAGACTGTGCAAGCTCTGCCTCTATCCGGCTGGCTTGTGATATATCATTTATCAGACGATCAAGCCTATTTACATCTTCCAAAATTATCGCCATCAAGTCTTTCTGTTGTGCAGGGTTATGTATTCTTGATACAGTTTCTGCCGCTGAGCGAAGTGATGTAAGGGGGTTTTTTAACTCGTGCGCAACATCTGCTGCAAATCCTGCTGTTGCTTTGATGCGTTCTTGCAAATCATCTGTCATTTCTTGCAATGCGTGTGATAATTCACCTATTTCATCTTTTCTGTCTGGTAATTTCGCTAGCCTTATGGATTTATCACTCGCTTCTGCTACTTGCCTAGCAGAAGCAGCTAATTGCACAATTGGACGGGTAATCGATCTCGAGAGATATAATCCCAAGATGATAGTCAATAAAAAGATGGCGCATAATAGCAAAAAAAATGCCCATTGGACATTTTCAATCTCAGATTCAATCTCTGCGCCATTTTTTGTGAGTAATAATGCACCTCTTACCACCCTTACCTCTTGAATTGGCAAAGCAACCCCAAGCATAAGTTGACCAGTTGTAGTGCGCCAACTTGTGCTAATTCTTCGCCCAGTCATGGCAGCTCCTAAGGCTGGCACGTCTTTAATAGAAGCAAATTTCGTACTATTAATTATTGGCAATTCCTCTACACCATTTACAAAATAACTAAATTTCGAAATAGAGGATATTATCTCATATTTGATAGAGGAGAAGATAGATTTGTTATTTTTCACCGTCATCTGAACAACAGAATCTGTTAATTGGTTTTTCGCCGTATCAGCCATAATTTGACCATCTGGCTGATAAATTCGTGCCCTCAGCGCAGAGCCATACCCGACTAAGGGAAGAATATGGCGAAGCGTAGAAGGATTTAGACCTATTTGTGATGGGTTATTATTTTGCGAGGTGCCTATCATTTCAGAATTTGCAATCGCAAGTGACCGAGCAAGTGTTTCCCCTTGTCGTTTTAAGGCATTTAATTCTGCATCAATTAATACAATTCGGTATCTATCTACAACTAATATGCCAATAAAAAAAAGCACCAGCGGTAGCAACATAATAAGCAAAATTCGAATCGAAAGCGGGCTTATTAAGCGTTTTGCTTTGCCCTTAGAGCGCACTTTAAATTTCTCCTTACGACCGATTATAATGCTATATTTTTTTTAAAGAGTTTGCTGCAGGTATTTTTTTAACCCTACCCCTTTTCTTGCAACTAGCTATTACGAAAACGATAGCCAATACCATATAATGTTTCAATCTGTTCAAACTCTGGATCAACCAATCGAAATTTCCTGCGTAGTCTTTTTATATGACTATCTATTGTTCTATCATCGAGAAACACAGAATCACCATATGCTGCATCCATTAATTGGTCTCTGCTTTTAACGTGCCCTGGGTGAATAATGAGTGCTTTTAACATCAAAAATTCGGTAACAGTTAATTTTACATTTTCATGCTTCCACTGGCATAAATGCCTATCTGGGTCTAATAATAAATTATCATATTCTATTATATCTTCTTCTCTTGCATCATCAAATTCTAATGAGCGGGCGCGTCTTAACACAGCCTTAATTCTAGCAATTAAGAGTCTTTGTGAAAACGGCTTGGTAATATAATCATCCGCTCCAATACCAAGACCAAGGGCTTCATCTATTTCATCATCTTTACTTGTCAGAAAAATTGCAGGGATGTTGGTTTTATGTCTTAACTTCTGTAGAAGTTCCACCCCATCCATACGAGGCATTTTTATATCTAATAAAACAAGGTCAACAGGTCGATTTAATATGCCAAAAAGAGCTTGCTCTCCATCAAAATAACAATCAACCTGATAGCCCTCTTGCTCAAGCATCACTGAAACAGAAGCAATAATATTCTGGTCATCATCAACAAGAGCTATCTTATTGGTCATTCAAACCTCCCTACCTATATTCATA
>JABJAN010000007.1 GCA_018666135.1 Alphaproteobacteria bacterium
AGGTATCAGTTTTCGAGTTTAATAATAAAAGAAGGGATTATTATGACAGCCATTGTTCAATCAGTCAGCCAATCTAGATTTCAGTTTCTCTCGATTGCCTTCGCAGCTTTTCTTGGACTTTCAATAATTTATCTTGGAGGTCACGCGCAATCCCAGATGCTGCATGAAGCCGCTCACGATGTTCGACATGCAACTGGATTTCCTTGCCACTAATCAAGCGCCCCAAAAACGAGAGAAAGTTATTATGTTTTCACGAATAATGGTGAGTGGTCTATTTGCTGGCGCTATTGCCGGAATAATTGCTGGGTTTCTTCAATGGTATTTTGTACAACCTGTCCTTCTACACTCCGAATTATATGAAACTGGAATTTTGACTCATTTTGATGGTTCTAGCAACAGTGCGCACCCCGATTTAGAATATATACAGCCTATGCGTGATGGGCTTTCTTTAATTTTTAGCATGCTTATTTATACAGGCTATGCGCTAATTCTAATTGCCGCCATGACTCTAAGACAGCAGAAATCAGAAACAACTATTACGTTTCATCAAGGAATCATATGGGGCGTTTCTGGATTTTTCGTGATGCATCTTGCACCTGCAATTTCATTGCCGCCAGAGGTGCCCGGAGCAGCGGCAGCAGAACTTCAGCCTCGTCAAATTTGGTGGTTTGCAACAACCCTTCTTACAGCTGGCGGATTATGGATAATTGCCTTTACTGAAAAGGTTTCGAGTTTTATAATTGGAGCCGCTTTAATTTTAGTACCACATATTTTTGGCGCACCAGAACCAGATATCTTCACTGGCCCAGCGCCCACTGAAATCGGTGCGCTTTTTGCTAGCCGTGCGCTTGGTGTCGGCCTTATTTCCTGGGCTATACTTGGGGTTTTATCTGCCTTTTTTCTTCAAAAAGAGACTCTGCGTGCTACTAGTTAAAATACAAGTATGAATTCATTAATCTTGAGCCGGGCCTACTACTCATGAGAAAAATTGACCTTCGATTTTTAGGCCTATGCGCTATAGGTTCATTATTTAGCGGTTTATTAGGTTTTATGATTGCTGCTGGAAATAACGTTATACTTGATGGTCACGAACACCCCAAAAACCCCGCCAGATCACATTTGGAGTTGGGTAATCTTCACCCCTACTCAACCAATCATGAAAAAAAGCATGACTCACCGATTCATATTGGAAAAAACATAGCCGTGCCAACTATCATAGCAAAGCTCGAGAAAGACCCTGTCTCTGGGTTTAATTTAAACCTTGAAACAAGTAATTTTATATTTGCCCCAGAGTTATCAGGGCTTGAACATAAGAACGGAATGGGACATGCTCATTTATATATAGATGGGCAGAAAATCGCGCGTCTCTATGGAAACTGGTTTCATATTATCGAGATTCCGAAGGGCGCAAAGACCCTTGAAATAACATTAAATAGCAATGATCACCGTCCATTTTTTCTGAATAATATACTTATTTCATCTATTATTACCGTGGAGAATGAACACTAGATATCTGGAATTTTTGCGTGTAACAAATGCCGTAACCTGCCACATTCTCGTGCATCTTCAATCCATCCCTTTTTAGAATTCACATATAATCTGCAAGTCGCAATAATATCTGCTTGATCTGCCTTTAAGTCTATATTTTTAAAAATATAAGAGGCACACTTCTCTGCTTGAAGGGTTATACTGGTAGGCGCTGAACATACCCCAAGACAAGGAGCGCTGACAACGCGCGCCGTAAACCCTGCATTTTGTAGTGCTGTTTGCAAACTCATACATGCTGTATCATCTGGCAAGGATTTATCCTTAACTGGAAGGCAAGATTGGCATATCTGAAGATAAAGAAGCATCAAAAATCGCCATAGATTGTGGCTAATATAACCCAACCTGCAGTTTCACATAATATTTGACCTGCCCCGCACACATCACCTGTCTGCCCACCAATCTGATGTTTTGCAATGATACCCCACACGCTTGCACCCAGCAATAATGCAATAATCACATAAAATAATCCAGCTGCGCCCATTTCGAAGGAAACTATAAATGCCATTATAAATATCAGCATAAAGATCACTATAAATGAAATAAGGGCAGTCCAAAAAAGTGAGGATATATTTTTTCCAGATGCTTGGTTACCAAGGCCATCTGACTTTGCTGCTGGCAGGAGACATAAATATCCAACCATGGAAAATCTGCTAATGACAGCGCAAATAACAATAGGCGCAATAATCTCTGTCTTTGATGGAAGAGAGGATAAAGTAAGGATGCGCAATCCCATCACCATAATAAGGGCAAGGGTGCCATAGCTTCCAATTGCACTATCTTTCATAATCTCTAATTTTCTATTTCTATGATGTCCGCCGCCAAATCCATCCGCACAATCAGCAAGCCCATCTTCGTGAATGGCACCTGTGCATAACAACCCTACAATTAATGCTAAAATGGCAGCAGCAAAAGAAGGCAGCATTAATTGTGATGCCATAATATAACTTGCAGCAATAATAGCGCCAATAACACAGCCAACGATAGGGAATGCCCATCTAGCAGCTGCTAATTTAGGTATGTAAGAGGTAAGTGTGCCAGCAGGCAGGCGCGTTAAAAGCATAAAAGCGGTTTGCAGCTCTGCTATTCGTTTGCAAGCCCAATTCATGAATCGCCAATTCCTAACGCTTTGAGTGTTGCCATCTGATTATGGCACGCCACTGCACCTCGTAAAATGCTAAGTGCCAGCGCAGCACCAGTGCCTTCTCCAAGGCGCATATCAAGGTCAAGAATAGGTGTTTTGTGCATAGCGTTAAGTAACTTTTGATGACCTAATTCTGCAGATTTATGCCCAACAAGACAATGTTCTAGTAGATCAGAAGATAACGCATATAAAGGCGCTGCTGCTGCTGTACATATAAAGCCGTCTAGCAGTACAGGAATAGATGCTGCCCTTGCAGCCAGTATTGCCCCACAAATAGCAGCTTGTTCTCGCCCCCCAAAAGCAAGCAGGGCTGATAAATCAGAACATAAGCCATGTTTTGCAATACCTGCTTTAATAACGCTGATTTTATGGGCAATCCCTTTTTCATCAGAGCCTGTTCCAGCGCCAACCCAATCAGCCACATCCCCTCCAAAAATACTTGCCGCAAGTGCGGATGAAATAGTTGAATTACCAATACCCATTTCACCAAGAAGAATGATATTTGCATCTCTATTTACTGCTTGCGCCCCAGCAGACATTGCATCAAGCAATTCATCCATGCTCATAGCGTGTGTTTGGGTGAAATCGTGTGTTGGTGTATCTAACATCAACGGCTTTACGCTTAGTTCTGCGCCACTTATCGCGCATAGCTGGTTCATCGCAGCGCCACCTTGTTCAAAATTAGAAACCATTAAATGGGTTACTTCCTGCGGAAATGGGTTTACCCCTTGCTCGCAAATACCATGATTACCTGCAAAAATAATCGCCTGAGCCTTATCAAGAACTGGTTTCTCATTGCCTTGCCAGCTAGCCAAAAATACGGCTAAATCCTCCAGCACTCCAAGCGAGCCTGGTGGCTTAGTTAGCGTTCCTTGATGGGCTCGTGCAGCAGCTTCAACCACTTTATTTTTTTGTGGCATCGAGATGATAAAATCAGTAACCATTTGCAGGTTTGAGATCATTTCCATATTCACATTTCCCTCAAGTCGCTAGGGTTTTAATTTTAGTGGTATACCAGAGATGCATGTATAGACTTCGTCAACAGCCTCTGCCACGATTTGATTAAGATGACCCGCTTCATCACGAAATTGCCTTGCTAACTTATTTTCAGGCACAATGCCTCCCCCAACTTCGTTGGTGACTAGAATCACAGGGTCACGGCGAGCGCCAATAGCCTCAATCAGAGAAGAAGTAGCTTTAGAGATATCTTTTTCTGCAAACATTAAGTTTGAAAGCCATAATGTCAGACAGTCTACCAAGCAAGCCCCTTGCCCATCAGAGCTCGTCAATATATCTGCAATTGCCAAAGGCTCGCTTATTGTACGCCATTCATCGCCACGCCTTTCTTTGTGGATTTGGATTCGTTTTTCCATTTCGTCGTCAAAGGGTATAGCTGTTGCAATATAAATTACAGGCGCACCATAGCTAAGAGTGCGTTTTTCAGCAAAACTACTCTTTCCAGAACGAGCGCCACCAGTTATTAATATTGAAAAAGACATAGCTTCACTGGTAGCCTAATCAGGTTCAAAAAGGAATATATTTTTGACGTTATCACGCGCACAAAAGCTTCTTACATTCATTCGGCATGCCCCAAGCCAGCCTAATGGTTTCCTATATGGTCGAAGTGATGCTGATATTGGCGATATTTTGCCTAATATAATTTCATTCCTGCAAACACAGATAACACAGGGTAGCCTGATTATTTGCAGCCCTGCGAAACGATGCCAGAAAACATGTGATATTGTCTTACCCCATGCGATATGTCGTCAAACGCATGATGAATTATGGGAGCAATCATTTGGTGACTGGGATGGGGTCGCATTCTCGCTATTACCCGACATAGGCACTCTTACAGGAAAAGAGCTTGTCGAATTCAGCCCTCCTAATGGAGAGAGTTTTAATGACCTTTGCAAACGCGTTCATTTAATTTTGGAGCATATCTGCTTAAATGAGAAAGCAGAGAATATTACCTTTTTCGTGCATGCAGGTGTGATTCGTGCCGCACTCGCACTTGCCTTTGGTAGTCAAATAGCAGCACTTAAATGCGAAATTGACACCTTGTCTGTGACAAAGTTACGTCACCTTGGTGGACAGGATTTCTCTGTTATGTCTGTTAATAAGAGTGCCCATAAATGACCATCCTTATCTGCGTACTTATCGCTGTTTGCATTGACCGTATTATTGGCTGGCCTGATTGGCTATTTAGGCACCTATCTCACCCTGTTGTTGCAATTGGGCATCTTGTAAGCTGGTGCGACAGGCTATTTAATAACCCAACCGCCCCTTCATCTAACAGGCGCATTGGCGGATTTATTACTGTTTTGATAGTTGGCGGCGTGTGTCTTGTAGCAGCTATATTTATTTCTTCCCTTATTCCAAATGGCCCTTTTGGTGTGATCTTAACATCCTTGCTTATTTGGCCTTGGATTGCCGCCAAATCCTTGAGTGACCATGTTAAAAGAGTAGCTATAGCACTAGCAGATATGAATTCTAACGCAGCAAAAACCGCCGTTTCCATGATTGTGGGGCGCAACGCTGAAACATTGGATAACCATGGTATCGCGCGTGCTAGCATTGAGAGCCTCTCAGAGAATACCTCAGATGGTGTGGTTGCTCCCTTATTTTGGACACTCCTATTAGGTCTGCCAGGTTTGTTTCTTTATAAGGCCATTAATACAATGGATTCTATGATAGGCTATCGTACTCAAAAATACGAAGACTTTGGATGGGCAGCCGCAAAGCTAGATGATGTTGCTAATTTTCTGCCTGCAAGGCTTACTGGATTACTATATGCTTTGATTGCTAAAAACCCTGTCTATGCTATTACAATTATGTGGCGGGATGCCAGAAAACACCGCTCACCAAATGCTGGCTGGCCTGAATCAGCCTTTGCCGCAGCTCTGAATATACGG
>JABJAN010000001.1 GCA_018666135.1 Alphaproteobacteria bacterium
AGTGGGTTACGATAAACACGACTTCAAAAATACCGTTAAAGACCTTCTTATTGTTGTTGTTATTGAAGGTTGTTTTCGTTTCTTTAGATGCCTTTAGATGACCTTAGTTCACCTATTCAAAGGCTTAACCTTAGACAGACTGATGTTTGATTGGCTGGGGTGTCTAATGTTATCAAAAGAAGGGGTTTAGAATGCCGATTGCTGACACATACAGAGTCACTGAGGGTGTATTTGAGGGTGGAGATATGTGATTACTGGAGAGGGTCTTAAGAGGCGCTGGTGAGTCTTATTTGGGGTTGTTGCCAAAAATTATTTCTACTCATTTTTCAATTATAATTACTTCGTCTGGTTTCACAAAACTGTCACAGGTTTGACAAATATATGTTGCAAATGTCGGTTAGAAGAATGGTCGTATCTATGTTGGCATGAAAGACCGTCTAGCAGATGGCAGCAAAATTAACTATGCAACAGCCAATGAGCGCGCAGCAACCGGATTCTCCCCTTCAAAGGTTAGAATAACAAAATCGCCCATTAGGGGTTTCTTGCAAGAATGTTCTTTCATGAACACCTACCTCCTCCCTAATACTGTCAGTTTCTGCTTTATTGAGCTTGATCATCTTCTACAGAACTTCCATTTTCAATAAATCTTTTTTCCCTGGTAAAATTGGAATAGCCATTGCTATCATCGCCATATTTTCTGTCTCCTCCCTTAAATAAAATATAATTAATCTAAGCAAAATTGATAACTGAAAGTAAGCAGCTATCGTTGGTATTCATACTAACACTCAAACAAAAGCTAAAAAAAATATGTCCATATTTGATGATTTCTTGATAAACAAGACAACATTATGTATTGAGTTCTTATTTGAATACCTAACACCGTCTTCAATATAAGCGCCTGTAGCTCAGCTGGATAGAGCACTAGACTTCGAATCTAGGGGCCAGGGGTTCGAATCCTCTCGGGCGCGCCATTTTCCGAGCTTCCTGGTCCGTGGAACATGGTACAAGTGACTGTTTCTAAACAATTGATTCTTTAGAACAGGAGTTTTTTGTAGTGATGGTGTGGGTAAGGTCTCCTGCCTTGGTTAAATCACCGGCAGAAGCAAATATGGCATTTGCTCCTTAGAGAAATGTAAGGATACTTTTTTGCCAAACACATCCATAGGTCTATCATCGGGGTCATTGTGCAAGAACGGGCCACAACCTGAAAATTTATTCATGTTTGGGAGTGTGCTACCTCCAACAGACTGATTAACATAATCTTTGCCTCTAACAGTCAAACCAATCCTGTAGTTTTTTGGAATTACAATCGAAGTAGGCCAAATCTCAATATCCAATTCATATATTTTTTTAGGCTCAAGCGGCTGAATCTCATCATGAGCATAATAAGGCCTGTAAGGTTTGCTCATTTCTGGATCAAGCTTCCGGTGAGAGGCACGCAGCCAGCCCTGACCAACAGGCGTATTTGGATCAAGCGCCCCTTTGAAGGTTACTTCCTTGAAATCTTCTGTAAAGACCCGAACGACTAAAAATAAATCAGCATCCTGCGTTTCTGAAGATACAAATAATTTTGAGGCCATTGGACCTGTTATCTCAGTTTCAGCATTTATTGGCTCACTTAAGAATGTTATACCCTCGCCAAAACCATTATAGTCAACTTTGGATTCCTCAAATGGTTTTTCCTCTGTTGCGAGTGAGCCTGATGAGGTTAGATATAATTTAGTCCAGTTTGTCCGCGCAAGTGGCCATTCATTTTCTTTTCGCTCGACAAACTTATCGCCTGGGTATCTTACCTGAAGTGTAACTCTTGGTTCCTTTTCCCAGTTATTCTCCTCTCCTTTGAGATAATGCCCAAAGAATCTTTTCTGCATATTTACTCCATAATCGGTATAAAATTCTGTCCAATGCTCCAGCCCATGCACTTCAAGCCATTTTTCTGTCGAAGCGATTTTACCAAACCCCTCAAAGTTTCCACGAGAATGAAGCGACTGCCCACCCCAATTAGCTGCAGAAAGCACCGGGACATGAATCTTTGAAAAATCAGGTATTCTTTCTTGCCAATATTGATCTGTCACTAGCTTATTCTGGAACATATCGCTGTTCATATTGGTTCTATTAAAGCCTAGCTCCTCGTTAGACAAAGTAGGAGGTCCTGAGACATAATCACCATTAATCCGCGCTTTATATCCGTTTACACCTAAGCCATGCTGCCTTGGAATACATCGCCCTTTATACCAGTTTCCGCCATAGGTACAAAACATACCACCGTGATAAGCCCATTCTCTATATAAATCATGCGCACCCTCCCAGATACACATAGCAGCAAGATTAGGTGGCTGTAATTCGGCAACTTGCCACTGATTAATGGCGTAATATGAAATTCCGTTCAGACCAATTTTACCGTTTGACCAATCCTGTTCGGCTGCCCATTGAATACAGTTATAAAAATCTTTGGTCTCACGTGGGGAGAAGGGATCTAAATATCCAGGAGAGCGACCAGCCCCTCGGGAATCTATGCGCACACACACATACCCATCTGGAACCCATCTCTCAGGATCTACAACTTCCCAATTTTGATATTTACTGGACGTATTATTCATAACTTCAGGGAATTTTTGTACCATAATATCCCATTGCGGCTTGTATCCATCTCTGAAGTCGAGCCATTTTCCGTAGACACCATAGGTCATAATAACAGGATATTTACCTGCTGCTTCGGGGCAGAAAATATCAGCCCTTAAAATAACACCATCCTCCATTTCGATAGGATGATCCCAATAAATTTTCATGCCATCATTATACGTAATTTTTGTCATAAGTTAAAACATTCCAAACGTTTGTTTTTATTGATAACTGTTATATGGCGGGCGCAGAAAGTCAATTTTAATAAATCATCTAATTTAATAAAATTTAATATGAAGAAGATTGAGAGCAATGAGACCTGCCGTTTTTGAGTAATTGACTCCATACCGCCATTTTGTTCAACTCTATTCGTAAAATTACGTGAGGGAAAAAAATATGCAACGCGTTTCCAATTTAAAGAAAAAGGATTATTCAACGTCAGAAACAGAGATTTTTGACGCGGCAGAACAGTTCTTGGGTAGAACTTCAAACCTGATGAAAATATTAATTACCCACACACCTGAGATCGCAAGATGGTGGCTTGGCTTTTTGGTTTCTATCCGTCAGGACGGTCTTGGCTCTAATTCAGATGTTTAATTGCGTGGGTTGGCTTGTGTGAAAACATCAATGACTAATGAATGTAATTATTGCACGTCTCATACGAGAATCTATGCCAAAGGTATTGGCCTCAGCGATGAACAGATAACCGCGCTATCAACAGATGATTATAAATCATCCTCTTTATTTACAACCCGAGAAAAATTAGCTCTTGAATGGGCAGAAGCTGTCACTCTCAACCGTTCACGTGATAATCAGGAATTAGCAGATAGAATGAAAGTTGAATTTTCCGATCGAGACGTTATTGAAATCACACTTGCTTCTGGTTTGTTTAATCTGGGCAATAGGTTGAATGATTCCTTTGTGTCAGAATTAGAAAGTGAAACTTATAACAGGAAACAGCGGGATGCGGTCGGGAAGCTATCACTGGATGCTCTCGAAGATTTTGGTGCTAAGTTTCCAGACCAAAAATTTAGGGATAAAAGCGGCAAGTGAAACTAAAATTCAATCTTGTTGGAGCAATCTTCTTAGCTCTTTTCTTAGGGGGTGTTCTCGCTAATAACCTGCACGCTAAGCAGATTATTGGCACCAGAGGAAGCAAGATTTTTGGCGAGGTATTAGCAACCTTTGACAAGCCATGGGCATTATCGCTTATCAATGATGGTACGATGCTTATAACTACCAAAAATGGCACATTATGGCTCGTTGATGCCTCTGGTGTTAAAAAACCAGTTGGCAATGTCCCTGAGGTATCCTTTGGCGGTCAAGGCGGGCTTGGTGATGTTATCATTCACCCTGAATTTGATAAAAACCGCCTTATTTATATATCTTATGTTAGCTCGGATAATTTTGGCCTTACAAAATTTGCCAAGGTAATTCGAGCTAAACTTACTATATCTGATACGCCAATATTAACCGGTATAACTGATATCTGGCAACAAATACCAGCGACAAGAGGTAGTGGGCATTTCTCTCATAAAATGGTGTTTGGGCCAGCAGGCTCTGATTATGAGCGAGATATTTTCATAATCTCTGGTGATAGACAAAAAATGTACCCTGCCCAACGCTGGGATACAAATTTAGGGAAGATAATCCGGTTAACAGAAGATGGCAAAGTCCCTAAAGATAATCCGTTCCAGAATAAAGGGTTACTTGCCAAATCATTTTGGACGCTAGGTCACAGAAACGTGCTTGGTATAGCTTTCCGCAAAGGCGGTCAGCTTTGGTCTACTGAGATGGGACCAAAAGATGGAGATGAGTTGAATTTAATTCAAAAGGGCGCAAATTATGGCTGGCCAATCGTATCTGAGGGAAGCCACTATAGCGGAATTAAAATCCCCTCCCACAAAACATCCACAGAATTTCAAGCGCCTGCGTTATTCTGGATCCCAACCATTGCCCCATCTGGTCTCGCTTTTTATGAGGGGGCAGAATTTCCAACATGGAACGGGAATGCTCTGATAGGGGGGTTGAGAAGCAGAGCCCTTATTAGAATTGAATTTAATAATGATAAACCCGAAGAAGTGGAACGGTTTAGCTGGTCTAAGAGAGTGCGTGATATAGAGATCGGTAAAGACGGCGTTATCTGGGTGATAGAAGATGGAGATAACGCCTCATTGATAAAATTTTTAAAATCTCCATAAGGGTGTTAGCTCTAAGCATTTACGGTAGACAGATATTTATGAAAATCCGATATTAGTTTTTGTCTTGTATGAAGTTCATCTTTTTCTAAAGCTGTTGCCATGCCATCCCCCCAAACTGGATTTGGCCAACTGGCATCCCCTTTGTGGCGTGCAATAATATGCAAGTGAAACTGAGAGACGATATTACCAATAGCAGCAACATTAATCTTATCTGGTTTTTGCGTGATGCTGAGTGACATACTAAGACGTCTAGTTAGATAAATTAGCTTTGCCTCAATTGCTTCTGGCAAATCATGCCAATCCTTAATTCCAGGAATTTCTGGAACTAAGATAAACCAAATATAACGTCCATCATTAATCGTCCTGATTTGGATTTCATCATAGCAATTCAGCAAAAAACTATCTTTTTCCAATTGTGTATCTAGCACAAAATCTTGCAAATTTTATTACCTCTCATATCTTCTAATTTAACAAAACCAATTATATGCTATTCTAGCCTAGAATAAAAAAAATGATATAACCCCCCTATAAAATAGAGGTAACTATGTTATCAAAAACATCCCTGCATTTATTTTTTGAATGGTTTGGTGTCATCACTGCCATTCTTTATTCAATGTTGATTGCCTTTAACATAGGCGCAGAATTTTTAGGGTTTTTACTGCTTCTAATTTCTGCCGTTTCAATTGCTATTTGGGCTTATTTAAATAAGTTCAAGGGGATTTTACTTTTGCAACTTTTTTATGCCTCTGCTGGTTTAATTGGCATGGTGCGTTGGTTTTAACTCAGCATTAATGCAAGACGCTCAGATAAATTATCCTGTAAGATAAAATTGAATAAAACATTTTACAGATATGTGTGATATTAAAGAATTTTACACAGCAAGCAAAAAATATATGAATAGAGCGTAGCATGTCCTTGAAGTCTTTTATCTTTGATAGATTTTTACTGTTAATTATCTTAATAGCAGCTGGCTTAATTTTATGGTGGTTAACTGGTGATATTACTATTGCAATTATATGCCTTGGCACATTGATTATAATTTCCGTAATTGCCAGATTATATCAACCTTGGAATGAAGAAAAAATAATAAAAAAGTTAAGCCAACAGACTCAAAATAAATCACGTTCAGATCTATCAGGCGACCAATAATGTTTCTTGCTCGCTCACTGTGTAAATATAGTTTATTGGGAATGATCTCATTATTTCTATCAGGAATAAATTCCCCAAAAGCAGATGAAAATACTAATGAAATATGGAACGGCATTTGGTTTACTTGCGAATTTTCACAGCGCACCAGAGCCCCTGATGATAGATGCAAGACCTTTGATAATGAAGGATTTAGAGTAACTGATGGTATTTTTACCTATTTGGAGATGATCAATTCGACTGCAGAGAATTGTAGAGGTAATAAAAAAGGGCATTGTTTTAATAGCCATCTGCCAGAGATAATCGTAAGAGAAAATCCAATAGGCAAAATAGATATTCGTTCCGACCATTTATTTGTTCGCTATCTTGGGTGCAAACAACGTTTCTCGTTTGAAAAACGAGATGGTTTTTATGCAATTATACCTGATGAAAAAAAATGCTTTTGGGCATCTAAACGCCATTTTTATGTTGCTCGATTTTCAGGTGACGTGATAACAAAAAAATAGGGTAATTACCTATTTGATGGATATAGCAATTAAATTAAATCCGTTTTCATAACGCCAAATTTATCCCCTGTTCTACCTATTTAACTTTTTACAAATCTAACAAGCTATGTGTTTCAGGATGAAATAATTCACTTGCTTCTATAGTCTGGGCGGCAATGCCATCCATCATGGCATATCTGATCATTGCGGTAATTTCAGCATGATTAACCGACAAACCATAAGGCCATGGGTTGCCTCCCATTAAATTGGCAAAATCGGCTTGCAGCTCATTTACCCATGGTAATGACACTCGCAGAACATTCCCTAGTGCCATCTCGTTCAGACTAAACCTCTTAGCCTCAGCGAATAGGTTAAATAAATATACCGGAAGATCTGGATAGTCTTTTACAATCGTTTTTTTAATCGCCAAGCAATGCATTATTGGGAAAAATCCTGTTTTTGCACAATAGGCTCTCTCTGCTGCTGGCACATCATCAAACAATTTTTTTACTGGCAGGTTGGGATCAAGCAAGCTATTTGGCTCTCTTGGTGAGAAAATAGCGTCAATTTCTCCCTCTTTTATCAACCTATCAAGATAATCACCTGGTTCAACTGAGCTTACATCCATATGATCTGGCAGGCTGATTTTCATTCGCTCGCCAGGTCCAGGCGCATTTAATGCCCCTACTTTCCATGAAACTTCATCACTTTTAACGCCATATTCATCTGCCATCATTCCACGAAGCCATATGCCTGCGGTCTGTTGAAATTCAGGCACACCAACTTTTTTCCCCCGCAAATCTGCAAGAGAATTAATATCCCGATCCGAACGAACAAAAATTCCAGAATGGCGAAAAGCGCGTGAGGGAAATACTGGAATCCCAATATATTCTGAATCACCCCTAGCTGTTTTTGTAATATGACTGCCCATTGATAGCTCAGTGATATCATATTTGGCTTCTTGCAACGCAATTCGGAACAAGGCTTCAGGTTCACCAAAATGGAAGTCAAAATCATATTTATCAGACTTAATATCCCCATTTGCGATTGGACGACTTCTATCTGTAGCTACACAAGCGATTGAAAATTTCATGAGGCTCTTTCTTTTAAGGTACGGACTTTTACAATGTAGATGATTTATCTTTTAGCCCAAACCATAAGAACCATGCAATAAATGTTGTACATATAACAAGGCTAGCAATGATAAAAAAACTGGCTTTAAGACCGACTAGAAGCAACACATATCCCATGACTGGATATGTAAGCAGCCAACAGGCGTGTGATAGGCTAAATTGGGCACCAAAAATTGCGGTTCTATCATGCTCATTTGTTTCTTCTCTTAATATTTGACCAACTGGCACCAGAATAAGAGAGGAAGAAAACCCAAAGCAGAACCAAGAAAACAAAAGATGGGGATAGGATTGAATAAATGCAGAACCAAAACTAACCACTCCTGTTAGTAAAGCGCCTAGTAACATAATTGTTTTAAAATGCGCTTTATCCCCATTTAAGAAAACCAATATCGCTGATAAGATAGACCCTAATCCGTAAAAAAGCATTGCCATTGCAAGTTCACTTTCAGATAAACCGAAAAACCCTTGAACAATACTTACGCTATTTACAAGAATCATTGCCCCAGACGCAGAAACACACATATTAAGGCTAAGTAAGCCTAGTAAATTTCTATTCCATACATATTCAGTAATACCACTTGTCACCCTTTTCCATACCGAGTTTAAGCCTATAGTTTTATTTTGTATTTCTGGAAATTTAGTAGTGATGATCAACAAAGCTGAGAATAAAAAGCAAAGCGTATTAGCAATAAAAAAAACAGAATAACTTACAAAAGAAAGGATTAATATTGCAATGGATGGGCTAAGAATATTTTCCATATTATATGCTATTCGCGATAAGGATGCGCCTTTCACAAATAATCTATCTTCTTTTAAAATGTCAGAAATCACTGATTGATAAACAGGGGTAAAACCTGCAGATAAAGATTGTAGACAAAAAATTAGTAAATAAATCTGCCATATAGAATCAACAAAAAATAAGAAAATAACAGTTATTGCCCGCGCAATATCAAAAAGGATTAAATGTTTCTTTCTATTTTTATTTTTTATCAGACCAGTGATAATAGGAGATACAAAAACATACGCAATCATTTTAATCGCTAGTGCTGTTCCAAGAACAATACCAGCCTTACTCCCCGCTAGATCATAAGCAAGTAAAGCAAGCGCAATTGTTGTAAGTCCGGTGCCAATTAATGCAATTAATTGCGCTGAAAATAATGTTCTGTAGGCAGGAAATTTAAATAATTCTACCATCTAATTTATAAACTCTAACGAGAAGATGCTTTATTTACCGCTCGCCTTGCCATTTCAACGATTAAATGCGCACGATAATCTGCTTCAGCATGAATATCACTCATTAACCCCTCTGCTGATAAAGTAATATCAGATAGAGAATCCGCTGAAAAGCTGTTTGACAGTGCGTGTTCAATTTCACTACATCTATAAACACCATTCTCTCCTGCGCCTGTTACCGCTACTCTAATTTCCGAAGGGAATTTTGCTACAAACACGCCTACCATTGCATAGCGTGACGCTGGGTTTGGAAATTTCTCATATGCAGCTGCTTCTGGTATTAGAAGACTTACAGATTTAATAATCTCATCTTCTTCCAAACAAGTTTCGAATAAATCAACAAAAAATTCCTCTGCCTCAATTTCGCGTTTTGTTGTTAGAATTGTGCCCTTTAACGCCATTACAGCAGCAGGATAACAAGCAGAGGGATCATTATTAGCAAGGGAACCGCCAATCGTCCCCCGATTTCGGACCTGCCTATCGCCTATATGGGATGCAAGTTCAACCAAAGCAGGGTTCTTTGCATTAATGTCAGCTGAATGAGATACATCATAATGAGATGCCATTGCGCCAATTGTTAATATGCCTGAATTCAGTGCAATATTATTAAGACCACAATCTTCTAGCCCAATTAATTTTTCTACGCGCGCCAAACGCTGTTTCAATGTTGGCAATAATGTCATGCCACCAGAAACTACTTTATGTTCATCTGATTCTGCGAGTAAACTAGCCGCCTTATCAATTGAATCTGGCTTAATATAAGTAAGTGAATACATGGTAAAATCCTAATAATGTACGCGTGCCTAGAACTAAATTCATTATTTTTAAAAAATCAATTTTGATGGTCAGATTTTATTCAATTTTATGCGTGTGTTATTATCACGTTTTACTTCTAGTTCTGTTGGCTGTGCGTAGCAGCAGCTTGAACTGATTTTACTATATTTTGATAACCTGTACATCTACATAAATTGCCTTCTAATCCTTGACGAATTTCTTGCTCTGAAATATCTGGTCTTCCCTCAATCAGCTCTATTGCGCTCATAATCATGCCAGGCGTGCAAAACCCACACTGCAGCCCATGATTATCATGAAACGCTTGCTGCATAGGGTGTAGTTTGTCACCAACTGCTAACCCCTCAATGGTTGTAATATCACAGCCATCAGCCTGAACCGCTAACATCGTGCATGATTTTAGTGACTTACCATTCACATGAATCACACACGCGCCACATTGGCTTGTATCACAACCTACATGGGTTCCTGTTAATGCTAATTTTTCCCGAATGAAATCTACTAACAGCATATTGTCACTAACATCTTTTATATGCTGATTTCCATTCACGGTTACAGTAACTTGTGTCACGTAGTTGTCTCCTTTAATATATGTACTTAATTACCAAAAAAGCCCAGAAGGATGCCAGTTAAATCCAATTTGATAACAACTCTTATTATCTTTATCTTGTGCAAAATACCCTAGCAATTTATAAGAGTAAAAGAGCATCCATTCTAGCATTACTTTTCCAGCAGAGATTATATAACTTTGTCTAGCCTTTTTTCAAAACCAAATGAAGCGTTATCTATAAAAGATGCCACAACAAAAATCTATAAAGACTGTATAGAAGTTCTATCTGAATTGTCAATTTCGGAACGTCTGTGGCGTATTTTTTGGCTGGCTGGTCCATTTATATTGCTTATTGAAAGAAGCCCAGCAGATGCTTGGGTTTCTCTTATAGGGCTTGCATTTATCGTACGCTCCATAAGACTGAAACAAGGCAAGTTTCTAAGCGTTTTCTGGGTAAGAACAGCCTTTGTTTTTTGGTTTGTGTGTCTGATTTCAGCACTTTTTTCTGACGTGCCCTATTACGCCTTTACAGAAGCTATTATCTGGTTTCGCTTCCCCTTATTTGCAATGGCAAGTGTGTTTTGGCTGGGAACAGACAAACGATTAATTTATATGATGCTAATAACAACAGGCGTTGCCATGTTGATTATGTGCGGCATCTTAGCAGCAGAAATATATTTTGTTGGGCACCAACCTAATGGACGCTTAAGCTGGCCATATGGCGACCTTACATCTGGAAATTATCTTGCCAAAGTTGGGCTGCCTGCTTTTCTTGTGATGGTCGCACTTGCGGTTGGCGCACGCTCTAAAATTGCCAGTGTTGCTGCTTTATTATCTCTTATCACTCTCATTTTTAGCCTATTAACAGGGGAAAGAATAAATTTTCTCATACGTGCCTGCGCTGGCATGTTAGCAGGCTTAATGTGGCGACCAAAATGGCGAAGATATTGTTTGCTTGTGATCGTAGAAATTTTAGCGGTTGTGATATTATTTAAATCAAGTCCGCAATTAAGTGAGCGTTTTGTTACCAGCTTTATAGATCAGCTACCAACCCATGTAGATAGCCCCTATTATAAATCAATGATGCCTGGAATTATTGCCTTCCAGAAAGCCCCCATTTTAGGTGTTGGTACTGCTGCATTCAGAGAATTATGTCCAGAAATTATTGAAAACAGACCAGAACTTAAATGCCATCCACATCCCCATAATTTTTATATTCAAATGGCAGGTGAAACAGGTATAATAGGACTTATAACTGGCACAGTTTTTTTGTTTTCCATAATTACCACTTGCTATTTAGCCAGGAAACAAAATCCAGATAATGTTTTTGCTGCAATTGCTTTTATTGTGCCCTTTAGCTTATTTTGGCCAATTGCATCTTCTGGAGATTTTTTTGGTCAATGGAATAATTGTTTTACCTGGAGTGCTGTTGCTTTATCCTTATGTGCAACAAATATTCTGCCAGAAAAAACAAACATAAATTGACGGTATGATGCCAATTTTAGAATTAAATCATTTTGCTCTTTTTCTATTTGGGTTTCTGTCCGTTTTACTTACATGCATCTTAATTTTGCTCAGTCAAAAATGGCATTCTGCTTATTCACACGACACAGATGAAGGGCCACAAAAAATTCATCTCCGCAGTGTGCCGCGTATTGGCGGCATTGGCTTGCTATGCGGCTTGTTTATTGGATTATTTTTAGGCGTTCCATTTGCAGGAAATCTTGTAATTGGTATTCTGCCAACATTCATTGCTGGAATTAGTGAAGATATTTCCAAAAAAATAACACCTAGATTGCGTCTAAGCGCAAGTATTGCCAGCGCCATATTGCTGGTCTGGTTGCTATCTCTACAGTTAAGCGCAAATGGAATACCCTTTTTATATCCTTTATTTAGCATTCCAATATTTGCCATGGTAATAACTATTTTATCGATTGCCTTAATGGCACAATCAATGAATATCATTGACGGTTTGAATGGCTTATCTATTGGTAGCTCCCTTATAATGACTGCAGC
>JABJAN010000043.1 GCA_018666135.1 Alphaproteobacteria bacterium
GAAGCAATAATGCTTCTGGTTTGGTCTGATGCGTTAACTCTGCCTTGGCTAAGACAGAAGAGCCTGAAAAATCACCTGAAACATCATTTGACTCAGAGTTCTTAGAATCACCAAAATAGTTATGAATAATTTTCACAATCGTTCTCCATGTAAATATACAACAAAAAGTTAAAATTGAGATGACCTAAAAAGCAGATATATTCACATTATCCAACAGCCACATTATTAAACTGCTATTCTGATCCACTCACCCAACTTTTATGTATAGGGGCAATTTCTTAAAAAAATGTTAATGAACAATGTGGCAAGGAATTTTTTTATATAAAAATATTCTGCTAAATTATTGCATAATGGCAGGTCTTAATTGCACAATGGCAGGTCTTACTAGATTGCAAGATATCTTGTGAGACACTCATTTTAGGCAAATTAATGTTAGAGGAAAGAATTCCATTCCACAGTGATATATTTGGCTAAGTAACAGAGTTTTTTAAGAAAATCAGTTTATGGTCATAAACTTTACTATATATCTTTATCATCAAGTGATGTTTTTTTGTCTTCAGGTGATGGTCTGTATCTTATGGCTAAACAAGCCAGAGCCAAAATCAATATTGCACCTGCTTCATATAATAGCGTTATTGCTTCCATTTCTTTTCCTTGCAAAATAATTAATCTTGCTAATGCCGTCATGGCAATAAAAAGTGGAAGCGTGATTGGAATTCTTTTACTTTTATAAAATGCGCCTACCATACCAATAACTTCAGTATATAAAAACAACAGAAGTAAGTCCGCAAGCTGGACTTGTCTTGCGTTGAAAATAGCTAAAAGTTCTTGAAAAGCTGCTAATATTGTTAACAGAGCAATAATAGCAAGTAGGCTTTTTTCTACCACGCCAAATATTGATATCCCAATTTTTTGCATTTTTTTTCCAAACTAATAGATTTATAGGCAGACTTATTTAAAGAATAATTGAAGCCACCTAAACTACAAAAGCGCAATATTGCAAGAAAAGCAAATTTATAAAGCAAAATTATAAGGTTATTTCCACACACCTTTTTTGACCATTGATTTATGACACTCACGCAGCTCCTGCTTTTTTTTCCTCATTCGTGTGTGTACGCAACGATTTTTGCGTAATTCAAAATATTTAGCTATCTTAAATGCTGGCACCTAACAGCACCTACCGAGCACCTACCGAGCACCTGCCGAGCACCTGCCGAGCACCTATCGGCAATCAATATAATGCCCGCTGACTGCAAGTTTTTATATATAACGTGGATATTTGCTACGGACATAACAAAAAATTTTAAATCGTCAATGCTTATATCATTTTTAACTATATAGAATTGGACAGTTTACACGTAAAGCTGACATAGCGTGAGCTCAGGATATTCATCGCTCACCAGCAATATAGCACCATCATTAAAATCGGAGAGCTTATCACCCTATCTAACCAATGGGGGTGCTATTTACCGTCTTTTACTACTTCTGTTTTTTACTACTTCTTTGGTAAGAGGCAGAGCAGTTGAATAACTAGAAAACGCATTTTCTACATTAATAATAGGACACCCATTTAAGCCAATTTATGAACCAATTTTTTGACCTATTAATATCCCAGCATATTAATATCCCAGCATAAGCTGAGCCCCAGCAAAACCATTGCATTTTTTGTTTCAATGCCAAAATCCAATAGTGCCTATCGAGAGGCGAAGACGCAAAGCAATTCAAAATTTTGGTGTAAATGACGCTTAAATTGTGTTTACTCAACCCTGCATATACCTGCATATACCTGCATATATAGGTCTGAATCTGCATGATTTGTATTAATCTCACCTAAAATACTGAGCCCATATTCTAGGACAAGATTCCCAATCAGATATAAAAGATGAACATCAGATTTCACCAAGGAATAAATATGGGTAAAAACGATATATTTCTCCATTTTCAGGAAGCATATATTCTTTATCTTCAGCTGATAAACATTATCTGCATATTTGAATAGGCTGAGTTTATTTGAATAACGTTGGCTGCACCTAGATAATCTTTTGCAATGAGCATATCATCTCTATCAAAAAAAATCAGGTGTAACACACTAATTAAATTTACTTTTTTTGAGTTGAGCGTATGCACAAAATTAACAATGCAAACATATCAGTTCACATTATGCACGCAAGACACTATCATTTTAAAGTATTATGAACGGCTTTGAGCTTGATAGTTAAACAAGAAAGGAAAGTTTGTGGAGCATAAAATAGGCGTAATACCATTCGATATTAGTGGAGAACGCATTGCCATTATGTTTGTAACCTCACAAAAGCGGGGACGATGGATTCTGCCAAAAGGCAATTTAAAAGCAAATGAGAGTCACCAACAAGGGTGTAAAAGAGAAGCGTTTGAGGAAGCAGGCATAAAAGGAAAAATTTTGAAGAATTTACCTTTGACCCATATGATATCAAATTCAAAAAACGGCGAAATTTATGAAGTAGCTGTTACCTATTATCCAATGCTTGTTTCTAAGCAATATGATGAATGGCCAGAACAAGAAAAACGAGAGCGTCATTGGGCCTTATTAGATGATGCATTACGCGTAACTGATCGAATTGATTTTCACAATGTAATTAAAAATTTTACAGCCCTTAGAGTAATTATACTAGAAGCTGCAAAGTAAAAAACAACATCCCAGCAAGCATAGCTGACGCAGGCACAGTAATTACCCAAGCAGCACCTATAGTTAATACAAATTTGCGACGTACTAGCTTTCTTCTAAGTCTGATATTAACATTTTTAAAAGCATCAAGAGATGTTTGATTCAGCATATGGCCTGGTTTCAATCGTTTTTTATCCGGATTTTCTAAATATTCTCGAAGAAAGCCAACCCCAAAGATCGCCCCAATAGCAATATGGGTAGAACTCACAGGTAGCCCTAATGCTGTTGCTATTAACACCGTAATTGCTGATGCCAAAGCTACGCAATAGGCACGCGGTGCATTAAGACGTGTTATTTTCTCTCCCACCGTTATAATAAGTTTTGGTCCAAATAATAATAATCCAAGCGCTAGACCAATAGCTCCGATTATCATAATCCAAAATGGGATAGTAACTTCAGCAGCAATTCCTGTATCACTGAAGGTTGAAACTAATGCAGCCAAAGGGCCAACCGCATTAGCTACGTCATTTGCGCCATGCGCAAAACATAAAAGTGATACCCCAATAATCAGCGGCAGATTAAAGAGCGTATAGATATCTTTTTTTTTGTTTGATATTTCCTCTGCCTTTTTAGCTATGTAGGGTTTAGACAAAACCCAAGCTGCAAAAAAAACAGCACTACAATATCCTGCTACTTCCATGCTTGACGGTTTCCATATTTTTTTTAACCCTTTTAATGCCATATATGCAGCAAATGCACTTGCCATCAGAGCAATTAGAATTGGCACCCATTTTCTAGCAGCTTGCCTCCTGTCAGATACATTGACTATTTTAACCTGTATAAAAAACAGCAATAAAGCAGCAATTAATCCGCCAAATACTGGAGAGATTACCCAACTTGCCGCTATTTTTGACATCGTAATCCAATTCACAAGACCAAATCCTGCAGCAGCGATACCAGCGCCCATGACCCCGCCAACGATAGAATGGGTTGTAGATACAGGTGCATTTAAAAATGTGGCTAAATTCACCCATAATGCCGCGGCAAGAAGAGCGCTAAGCATTAAATTTCGGAATTCATCAACTGATATGTCATCAGCAGGGTTTATTATACCTTTAGCAACTGTCTGAACAACATCACCCCCTGCTAAAAGAGCGCCTGCACTTTCACATATTGCTGCTATTAGTACAGCTGCTGCAACCGATAACACCTTTCCACCAACAGCAGGACCCATGTTATTAGCAACATCATTTGCGCCAATATTCAATGCCATATAACCGCCAATAATAGCAGCGGCTACAAAGATAATAATATTTTCGTTGCCAACATCTAAACTTATACTTCCATAGATGCCAACAGCACATAAAAACGCAGCCGCTATAAGAAAAGGTAAAAGACTGGCTCTGTTCACAATTACATTCTGCCCATCAACATTCAATCTAAGCAAATCATTTATGTAGCGCCCAGATTGGGTCAAATAATTATGTTTCATCATGTACCAAAAACTTATTTCAAAATCCGATAACACAGATATTTTAGGATTAGTATTATTTGATGATAATGTAAACTAACGAGATTAAAGATAGGGATTGATTTATCAATTCCTATTCTATTTCTAAAAGCTTTTACCTAATAATATTTAAGTATTGGCATCCAGAACAATTATTCTCTTTGAATAGTTCCATGGCTCAATTTAATGCTAAAAATACAATTACAAATAATAAAAAAGATGACCTGCGCTTGGCGTTTTGGGCTATGCCATCTCGGGCATAGACAGCTTCGTTTAGTGTTAATGGCGGAGGAACGGGGATTCGAACCCCGGA
>JABJAN010000044.1 GCA_018666135.1 Alphaproteobacteria bacterium
CATTTCTGAAAAACATTACAGGAGTAAAAACCCAAACAGGGACACAAATCAAAGCAGGTCTAACAAACGAATTTATTGACACAATCGAGGCCTCAAAAGCAAGTAAAGAGATTGATTTGATTTTAGCACATTATAGAAAATGGGGTCGCACATTTGCATTGTGCAAGCAAAAACTAATACTTAGTCGTGATTTTAAGCTTGAAAAAGAAGAGGATATAAGTTTAGAAAAAAACATGAAACAGTTACTTTACCTTTTCCAATAGCGCCGTTTTATTTTAGAATTTTTTATTTTCTATCATCTTCTTATTAAAAGAAAGATAGAAAAAATCATACGCATTAGTTCCATATCGAATTTAAATACGTGACATGAGCATATCAAAAATTCATATTTTATAATCACGTTGATTGTTTTTTGCCTTACTCATTTAGATTGAAATTTTATGGTTCAAATTAAAAAAACTGCCCCTCAGCAAAATGACATATTACTGGCTTGGTTTGTTGTTAGTTGTGGCGTCGTCGGGGCAATGAACTTGGCTAAACTTGCCCCTTCAATGGGCAGGTTAATTGAGTATTTTCAGATTTCATTATCTACTTCTGGATTGATAGGCGCAATTTTCTCTGCCCTTACCCTAGCCACAGGACTAATTGGTGGTATTATTATTGCCAGATATGGTCCAAGGAGAGCAATGCTTGCAGGGCTTATAATTAGCCTAATAGGCAGCTGCATTCCTGTCATAAGTCCAGAATTACCAAGTTTAATGTTTGGCAGAACATTAGAAGGCTATGGTTTTTTATTGATAAATCTAGCAGCCCCTGTGCTGCTTAGCCTGCATACTCATGCCAATAATCGAGGCAGAGTAATGGGTGTTTGGGGTAGCTTTATGCCTGCAGGTAACGCTGTAATTATTCTTATTGCACCTGTACTTTATCTATTTTCTGGATGGCAACTTCTCTGGGCAGCATCTGCTTTTTATACCGCTATCATTTTATTTCTTGCTTTTTACATAATCCCATCAGACCCTGACCAGTTCAAGCAAGCGATCATTGATAAAATGTCAACAGTCATTAGGCAAACCATTGGCAAGTGGAGCATAATAATAACAGGAACAACCTTTGCCTGTCATTCTCTCATCTTTTTAGGCATTATGCAGTTTCTGCCTTATTACTTTGAGAACATAGCAGGCTATTCAGAAACAATATCATATTTAATCGCCGCGTTCTTCTGTTTAGCAGGCTTTGTAGGACACTTATTTTGTGGATATTTGTTGCATAAAGGCGGCAAGCCTGAACAGCTTATGACATTTGCTTTCATTATAGCAGGCTGTTTTGTCTCTCTTTTCTTTGGCGTATTTGATAGTATTATACCATTCACAGAATTACCTTTAGTAAAGCTTTTAGCTATTATCTGCGTCGCATTTTTTATGGGTCTTACCCCTCCTTCCATTTTTTATCTAGTCTCTTACATTGCTCCTCCATCACGGATAACGCCCATAAATTATGGTTATATGGCGCAAATACAAGCTATCGGAATTTTTGCAGGTCCTTTTTTATTTGGATGGCTAGTCGATATAACAGGTGGATGGAGTATCATTGGCACAACTACTATTTTCATTTCTATTGTTGGAATTATTGCCGGTATAGTTAGCTCAAAAATTATTCTAAATAATGGTCAATAATTTACCGTTTATGCTACCTACACACTATAAAATATTTTTATATTTAGGAGAATAGAAATGTCAGACGAAATCCGCGTTAATGGCAAATGCCACTGTGGCAATATTACAATAAAAGCGCAGGTTAAGTTAAGTGAAGTGCGGGCTTGTCATTGCACTGACTGCCAGAAGATGAGTGGCGCTCCTTTACGCGCAATTGCATTGGCTCCGGCTGATAAAATCACAATCAATGGTACCCCTAAAGAATATATCAAAGTTGGGGATAGCGGAAACAAACGAATTCAGGCTTTTTGCCAAGACTGCGGAACACAGCTTTTTGCCACAGATATGGAAAAAACTGTTTTTAATCTTAGAACGGGGTTTTTAGATCAGAAAGATGCGTTGTCACCTACACAGCACGTATTCACACAGTCTTCAATGCCTTGGATTAAAACTATAATACTTTAACTTTTCTTTAAAAACTAATTTTGCTCCCACAAACTTTTTGCTAGGGTATACTAGTTTTGCTGTTAAACCTCTCTATTATAGGGGTCTGATACGCGCACGATATCATCTTCGCCGAAGTAGCTTCCTATTTGCACTTCAATTACTATGACGTCCTCATCTGTATCATTACC
>JABJAN010000045.1 GCA_018666135.1 Alphaproteobacteria bacterium
CATACACCATGTTCACAGCCTAGATGGGTTCCAGTAAGCCCGGCAGTTTGGCGAAGAAAATCACCTAAATGGGTACGTGATTCAGCAACACCTGAAACAGGCTTCCCATTTACTTGCATCTCAATTTGTTGATCTTGCATCTTAAATTTCCCTTTAGGTAGGTTTATGCTCTATTTGCTGCCTGCTCAATGGCACGCAAAAGCAACCCTTTTAATAATTTCCGTCTATAGGCGCCCGTAATTAGGCTGTCATCCAAATATTGAACTTGATTAAGAGGCTCGATTATACGCTCACCTATCTCATCCATATTAAATTCAGCCCCTGTCAAGCTATTCTCACATTCAATAAAGCGACGAGGCACATCTTCTACGCCACCGATAGAAACAGAGATATTGGTAATAATGTTATTCTCTAACTTTAAAAGACATCCAACAGCTGCAATCGCAAAATCACCATGTCTGCGAGCAAATTCCTGAAACCCGTATCCATAAGCACCCTGCCACGGGCGTATCACAATTTTTGTCAATAATTCGTCAGGACCAATAGAGGGCATCATATATGCAAGCGCCCATTCTTGCATGGGAATAGAACGGGTGCCAGACGCATTAGAAACCTCTAATTCGGCATCATATAATAAAGCAACCATCGGCAATTCTGCCGCAGGGTCAAGATGACATAAACTGCCGCCGATAGTACCTCGCGTTTGCGTTTGGAAATGCCCAACCCATTTTAATGCTTCTTGCATAATCGGCAAATGTTGCTGAATAATCGGATTGCTTGCAAGTGTCTTTTGTCTTGTTAATGCGCCAATTTCGACAAATTCCGAATAGTAAACAGCAGATAATTCCTCAAGACCGTTAACATCAATCAATGTCTCAGGCTGAACAAATCTCATGTTCAACATAGGCATCAGAGATTGACCCCCTGCCAATATTTTTGCGTCTTCCTCACTTTGTAATAAGTGTAGCGCATCATGAAGAGTGCTTGGTTTAAGATAGCTGAACGCAGATGCTTTCATTTTTTTTCCTAATGCCCAATAATATTTTTAAAACTATTTCTTAATTTTAACATTATCGATAATTTTGTCTATCAGTTTTTTTTCAAACAATATCTATTTAGTTTTAAAAAAAATGTTAAAAATTTGTTTTCGAAGTTACTTAAGAAGATAGTTTAAAAAGACATTTTTGCACCCCCATTTTTCTTTTAAACAGGTTAATATCACATCATGGAACATAAAATTGTCGATTAGGTTAAATTCAAATAAAAAAAGAATTTATAATTCGAAGATTAGCCCTAAATTGGGCGTTCTGTAATGGATGATGGAACATTTTTTTTAACTTCTCTTAAAAAGATAAAAATGCCACTAAATATGATAATGATTGCCCCCACCAGAACATGTGTCTCTACTGTCTCAGCAAATAACAACCATCCTAATATTATGCCCCAAATCATTTGCGAATATTGCATGGGTGCTACCAGCGCTGCCTCTGACACACGATAAGCAAATATAAGAAAACCCATAGCAATGATTGAGAATATCGAAACAAGTGACAACAAACCAAGATGTTCGAGTGGCATAGGCACATATACTAAGGGGAGCAGAACCCCCATAATCACTATATTTCCAATTAAGGGATAAAGCAGCACCAAGCCACCCTGTTCTTTAGTTCCAAACTTGCGCAAAAATATAGAATTGACTGAAATACCAAATGCGGCTGATATGGCTGCTAAATGTCCGAGCTGTGGTATGGTTACATTTGGCTGTAATATAATTAGAACACCACAAAATCCAATCATAACCGCTACCCATCTACGCCATCCAACCTGTTCAGACAGGATAGGTACCGATAAGGCAGTAATAATAATAGGCGATGAAAAAAGCAGAGCATATACTTCAGCAAGAGGGATAGTCGAGATCGCAAAAAACACACAAATTCCTGTGATAGATAAAATAATTACCCGCGCTAACATGATTTTAGGATACACAGGTCTTAGCGATTTTAAGTCACCTGTGCTTGCAATGAGAAAAAGGGCGATAGGGACTGCAATTAACGAAGTAAAAAAAATGATTTGAATAGGCAAATAATAAGAAGATAAAACTTTAATGATAACATCATGTATTGAAAAAAAAGTGAAACCAGCCAATCCATATAATGTTCCGGCAAATTGCTTCATAAAAGCCCCTTAACTCATTGATTTTATTTTACAGCTTAGACTTAATCATAAACTATGATTAAAAAGAACGGTCAAGTTATTTTCAAATTCTCAGCTTATTAAAAGAATGTAATTAAATTTTTAATAGATATTTATTCTAGCAAATCAGAGAAGCTGTCGGAAAGCATTATTTATGAGAGATATAACGAAAGGTATCGTGTTTTCACTACTCACCGTGTTATTGAGTATTATTACCAGCATGATTGTAAAAACACTTGCTCAGGAAATTGCGGTTATTCATATCTTATTTTCTCGATTTTGGTTTTCGCTTCCGATATTATTTATCATTTCTATATATATCCATAAAAACCGATTATTTTTTATCAACAATAAACTAGCGATGAGCTTAAGGGTGATATTAGGCTTGGCAGGCATCAGCCTTTGGTTTTTGGCAATCCAAAATATGTCTCTTGGTCTTGCTACTGCATTAATTCAAAGTTCAATTATTTTTGTTACACTTGCATCTCCTTTTTTACTAAAGGAAAAAATAGGTGTTTATAGATGGTCAGCAGTAATCATTGGAATGCTTGGTGTCGTGATTATAACTAATCCATTTTCTAATTCTATGAATGAGGGTGTTATCTATGGCATCGCCGCCTCTCTTGTTGGCGCTGCTTTATCAATTACTTTAAGAAAATTAGGCAAATCCGACTCTCCTATAACAGTAACCTTAGTACATAATGTTTCAGGAGCAGTTATCATCTTACTTTCCATGACATTCATATTTTCCACACCCCCATATTTCACTTACAATGGAAGTATTTGGGCTCTATTACTCCTTCTTGGGGTGATTGCGTCCTTTTTGCAGTTAAGTGTGACCCTTGCTTATCGTTATTCTGATGCTGTAGTTGTTACCACGCTTAGGTATTTGCAACTGCCATTAGCTGGAATGGCTGGATATATATATTTTACAGAAATACCCTCGATGATGGAACTTATAGGGGCAGCTGCTATTTTTATTAGCTGCGTTGTAATTGTATGGCGTGAGTTTGTAAGAAAAACAGAACAATCCCCAGAAGAAGCAAAATTAACGCTTTAGATATAAACTCGGCTTAACCCATTCCCTTAATATTGAATATAGGTAGCTTTTATTTGACTATAGCTTTCCAACGCAAAGACAGAAGATTCTCGTCCAAATCCAGATTGCTTTACGCCGCCAAACGGCCAATCAGGAGGAATTAAATTATAGCTATTAATCCAAATATTTCCAGCTTCCAATTTATCAGCAACACGGTACGCTCTGCCAATATCATTAGTAATAATACCAGCGCCTAAACCAAACTCCGTATCATTCGCACGTTTGATAACCTCCTCCTCATTATCAAAGCGCAAAACAGCCATAACCGGACCAAAAATTTCTTCCCGTACAATCTGCATATCATCTCTACAATCAGCAAAAATAGCAGGGCTTATGAAATATCCCCCCTCACAGCCAATCGGATATTGTCGTATTCCGCCTGTCAAGAGTTTGGCTCCCTCTGACTTACCTATTTCAATATAGGATAAAATCTTTTCTAAGTGATTTTCTGATATAATAGCACCTATCTGTGTATCAGCAGACATTGGATCACCAATTTTCAGCTTCTGTGTTTTTTCTACCAAAGCAGCCATAAACTTATCAGCGATTATATCCTCTACAAAAACGCGTGTTGCATTTGAGCAGACTTCCCCAGCTGTATAAAAATTGGCGTCTAATGCGGTTTGCACAGCTAAATCAAAATCAGAATCTGCAAACACAATTAAAGGGGCTTTCCCACCCAATTCTAATGTTACTTTTTTTAAGGTAGCCGCAGATTGAGCCATAATCTTCTTACCTGTCTCCACTCCACCCGTTAATGAAATTTTTGCAATCTGAGGATGCTCGCACAAGGCTTGCCCGACTGAATAATCTCCATGGACAACTTGAAAAAGTCCTGCAGGCATTCCTGCTTCATGCAATATTTCTGCTATAGCATTTGCTGTGTAAGGTGTCATTTCAGAAGGCTTTAATATGAATGCATTTCCAGCAGCCAACGCAGGAGCTGACTTCCAGCACGCTATCTGTGTTGGATAGTTCCATGCCCCAATACCAGCACATATCCCAAGCGGCACTCGTTCAGTATACCCCCTTGCATCTGCCCATCGGTGTGACGTGCCTGTCATGGTTGCCGCTAATGCGCCAAAAAACTCATATGCTTCTGCACCACATGGGACATCAGCCGAAATCGCCTCTGACCAAACTTTACCAACATCCTTTACCTCCAAACGGGTTAATTCCTCCAACGAATTTGCGAGCAATTGACTTGCCTTAATCATGATTTGGCTGCGCTTTTGATTTGTGTATGAAGCCCATATAATTTGTGCAGATCGAGAAGCATCAACCGCTTTTTGTAACAAAATTGGTGTTGTTTGTTCAACTTCGGCTATCACTTCTCCTGTCACAGGATTAATTTTATGTAAAATAGTCCCATCTGAGGTTTCAAAACCCCCATTGATGAATGCTCTAATCCTATCCATATTTTGCCTCGCATTTTTTAATTCTGTTTATAAAGGAAGCCAAATGCCCAAATAAAACAAATGCTAACAGTGTGTATTTTATTATCGCAACACCCCTTTATTTC
>JABJAN010000002.1 GCA_018666135.1 Alphaproteobacteria bacterium
GCAGATTTCTACAGAGATATGTCTCATCATGGAGGCATTTTGTGTTTATTTGGAAAAAACTGGTATTATATGCAAGTAAAATCCGTGCAAAACGGGGTAGGAGAAAATGGCTATCAAAGTCGCATGAACGGAGATTGGGTGGCTGGTCCTGAAACTCTTACATCAGAAGAACTTGGCGCTAACAGATGTGATTTTGATAAAGATTTATACGAGAATGACCTTGTTAATACTGAATATTTTCAGAGCAGGAACCCTGATTGGAGTAAAGTTGAAGTGCCTATGTTAACCTGTTCAAATTGGGGCGGGCAAGGACTTCACCCAAGAGGCAATTTTGAAGCATATACGCAAGCATCATCAAAAAACAAATGGTTAGAAGTGCATGGTAAAGAACATTGGACTGAATTTTATACTGATTATGGCATAGATATCCAAAAACGGTTCTTTGCCTATTTCTTAAAAGGAGAGGATAATGGCTGGGATAAAAGATCTCGCGTACAATTGCAAGTCCGTCATCCAGGAGAAAAATTTGTTGAACGATTTGAACAGGATTGGCCTTTACCCAGTACAGAATTCACCAAATTTTATCTAAATTTTGAGACAATGACCCTTGATAATAAGTCACCAGAAGCATCACAAGAAGTTACTTATGATCCAATGGGAGACGGGATAACTTTAACTACAAAGCCACTTGAACAGGAGACAGAAGTTACAGGTCCAATGGCTGCCAAGCTGTTTATTTCGTCAGAATCAGAAGATGCTGATTTATTTTTGATAGTGCGTGCATTCTATCCTGATTTTAAAGAAGTAGTATTTAAAGGCGCTCTTGATCCTAATACACCAATCGCACAAGGGTGGCTGCGTGCGTCTCATCGTAAATTAGATGAAACACTTACGCGTGCTGATCGTCCCTATCATACGCATGATGAAAAACAGCCATTAACTGCTGGGCAGGTGTATCAGCTAGACATTGAAATTTGGCCAAGTTGTATTTCTTTGCCAAAGGGTTTTCGATTAGCTCTTTCTATAAGAGGGCGTGATTATGTATATCCTGGCGGTGCTGATGGCGGGTTGTCTAATATGAAAAATAAATTTACGGGGGTAGGCCCATTTTTGCATGATGACCCTCGGGATAGACCAATCAGTATATTTGGAAAGAAGGTAACATTACACAATTCGCGAGAACAAAATTCTTATCTTTTATTACCAATAATTCCAAAAAAAATGGACAGATAATTCTAAGCTATAAAAAGCAGATACTTAAATATGAAGTGCCAGATTTTTTAAAATAATTATAGGAGAATATTATGCAACAATATGATTTTTTTGAAGAGCAAACATTTGATCCAATTAAACATGTGGAAAAAAAATTAGGTTATTTTGGTGAAGGTGATGTGTCTATTGCGTGTTGGGAGCCAGGACAAGTCAGCCCTAATCATTGTCATCCAGATGCAACAGAAATTTATTTTTGTTTTGAAGGCGGCGGTATCATGCGCACTCTAGATCAAGAAGTGGAAGTAAAAAAAGGTGGGCTTGTGGTGCATCCCAAAGGGGAATTACATGAATTTACTAATGGGCCTGAACGCACGATCTTATTTAGGGTGAGATATGGTGAGGCAATGACCTCAAGAACTAAAGATTGGCATACTAATCCTGCATGGCAACCAAATGACGAAGACCATGCGTATTTTTTATGATGGTTAAATTTAAATAAAAATATAATCTGATGAATAAAAACACCAAAATCTCGTTTGAGAATTTTATTTAAGACTATAGAGCCGGGGGCAATAATGGCAAATTCATTAAGAGAAGTTGGACTAACTCAATTAGATCAACCTGTTATCGAAAAGAATATAAATGGTCACAAAACCTATCTAATTTATACTGAAACGATTGATGGGTTATATACCCCTGTTGGGCTAGAATTGCCTGAGGGGGATGGACCGTTTCCTGTGGTTTTGCTAGCCAGCGGTAATGGCGGTGAGGGTATGAAATGGGTAGAGGAATATACTAAGAGTAGGCGCTATACCATAGACCGTCTGCTTGAGCAGGGATATGCATGTGGCTGGATACGGTATCGTACTGAAGTAGAACTTGGATATAATCAAGGCGGCAAATTGATCCATGATAAACGGCAGGGGCGAGAGATGTTTAATCGCTCACCTTTGGAATATGAAGATGAAATATCTATTATTGAGGCAATTAAGCAATATAAGGAAATAGATGCTGATAAAGTAGGGCTATTGGGGATGAGCCATGCTGGTGAGATGATCTTAAAACTTGCAAGTGAGTATCACGGCATATGTGCAGCGGTGGCAAGTGAACCAGCTGCCCATGAATTTTTATCACTCAATCCCGATAATAGCGTTACCATAAATCCAGAAACACAATTGCGTAATATAGAATCTATGCAAATGCAATCTACTGAAAAGGTTCGTAGCCGTGTAGATATGGATATTGCGCTTGAACGCATTAAGCCAATAACCATTCCGTTATTCATTATGGGTAGAGACCAAGATGAACTTCAAGGTGTGTTTAGATTAAGTTATGAGTTACTCAAAGAGCAGAATAAAAATGTAATTTGGAAAAGCTATAACCATGACTTGCATGGTTATGTTTATCCCTTACTTGGCGACGATGGACATTATAAGGTTAATGATGTGCAGATGCAGGCAATAGACGATGTGTTGGCTTTTTTCAAAAAATATTTTGAAAAATAATTTCTGCGCTGAGTTTAACTCATACCTTCAGCCCTGTTCTCTCATCCCACATTTGTCTTGGAAGTTTGTCAAGGTCTTGCCCCGTTAGTCTAATCCAGCTAGCAGGCGCATTTGGGTGAGAGGCACTATGGACAGAGCCTGGCGGAAAATAGATGCCAGTTCCTGATTGCATCTCAACAGTTTTATCTAGCTCAATTTTATCTGCTTGATTAGCAAGATTATTACCAACTGCATCTTTATAAATATTCATTTTTGTAACACCAGTTACTTGAAAATACAGTGCCCATGAGCTGCCATGATCATGTGGCTTGCCAGCATCTGGTTGCGAGGTTGCGTGATATAAAATATGAAGTTTTTTAGGGTCGTCTGCCCAAATACACGTTCTTCCATCACTTAATAAGTGTGATAGCTTTGTGGTAATTTTTGGAAAGTTCAATAATCCATTCAATAATGTATTTGCTGCATTCTCAAATGTGTGTCTGGGGACATTATCGTCGCCTATTTCTGCTGATAATGCATGCGCTAATGCTGAAATTGATGGCGATAAATCCTCATCTAAAAGAAGGGCGTCTCTCATGGCTATTTTGTGCTTTTCTGTTAAAATTAGAAAATAATTTCTGATTAAGGTCAAACATTTGTAAGATAAATAGCAGGGATATTCTGATTATTTATCTAATTTATGGATGGATATTATAGATTGGTGAAGTTCAAAGCAAATTTTTTATCATCCAATTATGAACAAGATTTATAACAGCATCTTCTCTGCCGCGATAAAAATGGTCACAGTTTTTAACGATTTCAACGTCACATTTGCCAGTGCTGGCTGCTGCAAAATCTTCTGCTGGGTAAGCCTCTGGAATTTCTTCATCTCCTCGAATGAACAAAGAGGGGCACATAATTTGGGGGGCTGTTTTTACGGTATTTGGCATTGTTGTAAGTCTGTCAATATAGCTGTTGGCGGTTGCTGCATACCACCATCCAGGTAATAGCATTAAATCATCTCCTCTACCTTGGGATATCATTTGAATTGCTTGTTGGCGAAGTGCATCTGTTTTATCGGCTCCAAGTAAGCCTGTTTTGGCAGCTAATTTTTCTGCAACACCACCTCCAGCATGTGCGGATAATAATATAAGGGCAGGCGTGTCAGGGGTTGCAGCGGCATGCTGCACAGCAAGAAACCCACCATTACTATGACCTATCAGGAGTGGGGTGTCAAACCCTCTAGAGGAGAGCCATTGCGCTGCAAATTGATTATCTGCAATACCTTCTGCAGTGGTTTGAAAAGCAGCTCCTACAGCAGCTCTGGAATCACGAATACTCATAATATCATGCCCTCGGCGATTAAAGCTGAGGCAAACAAAACCCAGTTCACATAATATAGGGGGAAGAAATCGAGGTGCTCCTGTATAAAAATTCATTGTATTACCATGAAATATCATAGCCGCGCCGCGAATAGCCCTATCTTCAGGTAGATATAATAACCCATCAAGAGGGATTGTATCTGTTTTGATTTCTACAAGTTCTAGTCTCATCACATCAGATCTTTTCTTAAATAAAATTTTTACACACAAGCAATGTAAACTGATTAAAAAGTGGCGTAGGCAGATATGCAATTTATGATTAAGGGTATATTCAATTAGGCAAATGTGTAAACTTACTTTTGAAATAGGTATTATTAATGTTGAACAGGGCTGTAATTAGATAAAGATTTTGATCATTAAAAAAATGTTAAGAAACATGAATAATAAATTCAAAAATCACAAAATGAGATGTAGTCTAAGTATAAATACAAAGTATGCTCTTTAGTCTTCGATAAAGAATAATATAGAGCTATATATAATGGCGTTATTCGACTAACAGAGTGTTGTGGTCCTCCTTTGGGAGGGTGGTATACAAAAAAAGATGTGTGTAATTAATAAAGGAAGTAAGCAATGAGCCTAATTCACCCGAATCAGAGATTACCTTATTCAGCTATTATAGACAGGGCACCACTTGTAATGCCTGATGATGCGCGTGTGGTAATTTGGCCAATTCTTGCGCTTGAAGTCTGGGATTTATCAAGACCAATGGCGCGGATGATAATCACGCCGCCGCAAGGTCAACCTATGTTGCCTGACCTTCCTAATTGGAGTTGGCATGAATACGGAATGCGCGTTGGGTTTTGGCGGATAAAAGCAATGCTTGATTCACTTGGTATCAGACCAACTGTAACGCTAAATGCGCGCACCTGTCTTGAATATCCGCGTGTAGCAGAAGCTTGCCTTGAGGCAGGGTGGGAGTTTAACGCGCATGCCTATGAACAAATTCCTATGCATAAGCTTGATGATGAAAGCGCCAGCATTCAGAAAACAATGGAAATCATTGAGAAATTCTCTGGGAAAAAACCACGTGGCTGGTTTGGTCCTGGTCTAACCCAGACCTATGACACGATGGATTATCTTGCAGAAAATGGGGTCGAATATATAGGAGATTGGGTGCTTGATGATGAACCTGTCTGGGTTAAAACCAAGACAAATCCAATTGCAGCATTGCCATATAATTACGAATTACATGATATTGTGATGATGGCAATTCAGCATCATGAGTCACATAGCTATCGTGATAGAACTTTGGATTATTTTGATACATTATATGCCGAAAGTGAGGAGCGACCAAAAATTATAGCAGTGGCAATGCACCCATATCTTTCTGGCTCTCCGCACCGTATCCGATATGTAAGAGAGGCATTTGAGGCAATGATGCAAAAGCCTGGTGTGGTCTGCTGGGACGGGGAACAAATTCTTGATTGGTATAAAACACAAGCTGAAAAACCGTCTTCTTTATAAGATAGCGGCTACTCTGTTTTGAAATTTAAAAAAATTACGCCGTAACAGGATAATTTAATTCTAAAAAGAAATGAGTTGAAATGTATAGCAAAGAGGAAATTGGCGCAAATGTTCCAGATGACTTACTCCAGCCGATAAAAGGCAAGGCTTCTGGGGTTCTGTCAGGGTTGGATTTTATGGTAAAAGACCTTTTTGCAGTTACAGGTCATAAAACAGGCAATGGCAGTCCAGATTTTCTGGCACAAAGCACGCCAGCACAACAGACTGCGCCTTTGATTCAAAAACTTATTGATAATGGCGCCTGTTTAACTGGTATTACCATTTGTGATGAGTTTTTTTATAGCCTTACAGGAATTAATGCGCATTATGGATCGCCAGTGAATGTAAGAGCAAAGGAACGTATGGCTGGTGGCTCTTCTTCTGGTTCTGCTGCTAGCGTAGCCGCTAGTTTATGTGATTTTTCGATTGGTAGTGATACAGGCGGCTCAGTTAGAGTGCCAGCCGCTTTTTGCGGCCTTTTTGGTATCAGGCCAACCCATAACTCACTTGATTTGTCAGGAGCGACGGCAATGGCTCCCTCATTCGACACGCCAGGCTGGTTTACCCGTGATGCTGATTTATTGAAAATAATTGGTGAAATATTGCTGCCAGCCGCTGCAAATCAAAAAAAGGCATCACCTGAACTGACGCAAACTAAACAGACGCTTCATTTGGCAACAGACGCGTTCGCACAAGCAACAGATGATGTGCGTGAAATGCTTATGTCAGTTTGCGCGTTGGTTAGTAATAATTTTCCTGTTGGAGCGCCTGTTGAAATAAATCCAAATTCCTATCTAGAATGGCGCGAAGCATTTAGAATTATTCAAGCATATGAGGTTAAGTCTACCACGCTTAAATGGGTGAAAGAGCATAAACCAACACTTGGACCTGGAATTAAAGAACGTTTTGAAATGGCAGACAAAATTACAGATGCAGAATATAATTCAGCATTAATGCACAGATCATCAGTTGAAAGTCGATTAGATGAAGTGCTTAGTGAGTGTCCAATTCTACTTATTCCAACAGCGCCTGTTATTGCACCCTTAGTCGCAACGCCAGCAAATGAGATGGAAATATTTAGGCAAAACACAATGGCACTTACATGCATTGCTGGATTAACTGGTCTGCCACAGGTAACATTGCCAGTAGCAGAGGTGTCTGGATGCCCTGTTGGGTTATCAATGATTGGAAAAAAACATTCAGATCTAGCGATGCTTGAACTTGCTTGTAATATTTCAAAAAGCCTTAATAATACAATAATAGGAGAAGCAAATGCGTGATCTTCAACAACCGGGCAGATCTCCTGTTTATGCATCAAATGCAATGGTGAGCACTTCCCATCCGTTATCAACTTCAGCAGCACTTGATGTGCTGAAGAAGGGAGGTAACGCAGTTGATGCAGCTTTAGCGGCTGTCTCTGTGCAATGTGTTGTAGAACCTGCATCTACAAGTGTTGGCGGAGATTGTTTTTGTCTATATTCGCCTGCTGGAAGCAAACAGCCTATTGCTATAAATGGGTCAGGTCGTGCACCTAAAAAATTATCCGCAGATTGGCTTTTGAAAAATGGATATGATGCAATCCCGCATCAATCTCCACATTCTGTTACCCTGCCCACAGCAGTTGATGCTTGGGTTAGATTAAACAAAGATTATGGAAGCAAGCCATTAGGTGATTTACTTGAATATGCAATAGGCTATGCGGCAGATGGATACCCTGTTGGTCAACGAGTTGCATTTGATTTTGAAAACACATTAGAGTTGATAAAAGGAGACCAAGATTTATCTGACCTATTTTTAATCAATGGCAAAACATTGCCATCTGGATTTCGTCATAAACAACCTAATCTTGCGAAAACATTGCGTGAAATTGCAAAAAAAGGCAGAGAAGGCTTTTTTTCGGGTTGGGTAGCAGATGATATCTTGAAAAAATTAAACGGTCTTGGTGGCTTGCACGAAAAAGAAGATTTTGATGCAGCTATTGCTGATTATGTTACACCAATAAGTACAGATTTTAGAGGTCACAAAATTTGGCAATGCCCGCCTAATGGTCAGGGTGTTATTGCCTTACTTTTATTAAATATGATGTCTGAAATAGATTGCTTTGGAAGTGACCCTTTGACCTTGGAGCGCATCCATTACGAGATTGAAGCAGGCAGGCTTGCTTATAGGGATAGATCAGTATGCCTAGCAGACCCAGAATTTAGCCAAGTGCCAGTTGAACATTTGCTTTCAAAAGCCTATGCAAAAGAGCTGGTATCTCAGATAAAAGAGGATAAGGCATTATCTGAATTGCCACCTTCATCTTTGCCAAGACATTCCAGTACTGTATATATAACTGTGATTGACCAGCAACGAAATGCCTGTTCTTTGATTAACACTGTTTATAATTCTTTCGGGTCAGGGTTACTTGCACCGGATTCAGGAGTGTTGCTGCATAATAGAGGTAAGGGATTCGTGCTTGAAGAAGGACATCCTAATCGTCTTGAGCCTGGTAAAAGACCGTTGCATACAATTATTCCTAGCATTGTTACCAAAGATGATGATGTTGTTATGTCCTACGGTGTTATGGGCGGTGAATATCAGGCTTTTGGACATATGCAATTTCTAACCCGCTATTTTGATTATAACTTAGATATTCAAATGGCACAGGATCTGCCCCGCTTCTTCCCTGATCCATTTTCGGATGAAGTGGATTTAGAGACATCTATTCCTGAATCAATTCAGCAGAAATTAAATGCAATGGGGCATAAAACAAAGCGTGCCAAAATTCCAATAGGAGGTTCACAGGCAATAGCGTTAAACAGAACAACAGATATATTGACTGCTGGCTCTGACCCTCGCAAAGATGGAATGGCAGCAGGTTTTTAAAATTATTCTGGTGCTGCCCCAGCGTTAAATTTAAAGCCTACTTCTTTGAATTTTTCAACTAGGTTTGGCTCAACAGAATTAATCTTATCTGCTGCTGCTGGTGTAAAGGCAATATCATTCATATCATGCACACCGCCGGAAATGATTACTTGTAACAATCCATCTGTATTACCAGAATTCTTAAAGGATCGGCATACACCTGGAGGTACAGATATTGTATCAAATTTTTCTAAAATAACACTGTTTGAGCCGTCATCATTCCAGCTAACTTCGAATTCACCTTCTAACACTGTGAACGTCTCAAATGTATTTACATGATTATGTAATCCAGGTCCCTGACCTGGAGGGCATTTTGCAAGAGTCATTGTAATGCCGCCAGCACCAACTATCGGAGCGCCTGCATTAATGGGCGTGTTTCCTTCTTTAGGGTCAAGTCCAACAACGGATAGAAGCTGTCTTGCATACACAACATCTCTTCCCTCCATTGGGATATTGGCATCTTGTTGAATGGATAGTGGCGTAAGGGCAGTATAGTGTGAAACTCTATTAGCCATTTCTTCGTTCGTAATATAGGAAGTTTTCATATAATTCTCGCTTTTTTATACCAGTAATGAGATATTTTGGGTAATGAGATATTTTGGGTAATGAGATAATTGGGAATAGATATTTTTTAAAAAATAATGTGCTCAGCTGTTGTCGTGAATAATGGTTTTATAAATCTAAACATATATTAATGTTAAAATAACATTTATTAAATAGTAAGTTTGAAAATAATCGTAATTTAGTAATATTAGGGAGATACTTTATGAAGTTGGTTAGATTTGGTGCGGTTGGAAAAGAAAAGCCAGGAGTGATCGACAAGCAAGGTAATTTAAGAGATTTATCAGCTCATATAGAGGATATCTCTGCTTCTTTATTATCAGATGAGCGTCTTTCAGAGCTTGCAAAAATTGACCTAGAAACATTACCACTTGTGCAGGCTGATACAAGACTTGGTCCATGTGTGAACGGGGTTGGAAAATTTATATGTATAGGTCTTAATTATGCAGACCATGCAAAAGAAGCTGGAATGCAAGTGCCGCCAGAGCCCGCGATTTTTATGAAAGCAACAAGCGCAATTTGTGGTCCAACAGACCCTATATTATTGCCGCGTGGCAGTGTTAAAACAGACTGGGAGGTAGAGCTTGCAGTAATTATTGGTAAGAAAGCAAAATATGTGTCGCTAGAGGATGCGATGTCACATGTTGCAGGTTATGCTGCTAGTAATGATATATCAGAACGCACTTTCCAGCTAGAAAGTCCAGGTCACTGGACCAAGGGTAAATCCTGCGATAGTTTTGGACCATTAGGTCCGTGGCTTGTTACTAAAGATGAAATTTCTGATCCACAAAATCTAACTATGTGGTTAAGTGTGAATGGTCAAAAGATGCAAAATGGGTCAACAAAAACAATGGTTTATGGTGTTGCTTATCTAGTTCATTATATTAGTCAATTTATGAGTCTAATGCCAGGAGATGTAATTTCCACTGGCACCCCTCCAGGTGTTGGACTAGGCATGAAGCCGCCAATTTACCTGAAAGAGGGAGATAAAGTTCACCTTGGTATTGAAGGTCTTGGTGAGCATAACCAAAATGTTGTTTCTAGCTAATGCAATGCGATGAAAATAATAAATTATATTACTAAAAATGGAGTGTAAAATAGATATCAATATCTCTATTTTTCTAATATAAGACCTAATTTTTTTGACTGTAAAAGTTAAGAATGC
>JABJAN010000046.1 GCA_018666135.1 Alphaproteobacteria bacterium
ATCTGCTATTACCTGGAAATATCCGTCTTGTATCTTAAAAGGGAAGGATTCTATTGGCGAGTTTTATTCTGTCGCTGTAACCAATGGAGCGCAACAAGCAGATACTGGAACAAAGATGATACATCTAGGGGAGGGTAGCAGGTCAACTATTATATCGAAGGGTATTTCTGCAGGCAAATCTCAGAATACGTATCGTGGTCTTGTTGAAGTGCACAGAACAGCTGAATCAGCTCGTAACTTTACGCAATGTGATTCACTTCTGGTTGGGAACACATGTGGGGCACACACAGTACCTTATATTGTTTCTCGCAACCCAAGTGGTAAAATTGAGCATGAGGCAACAACCTCTCGTATATCAGAAGAACAGCTTTTTTATTGTTTACAACGAGGCATGAGTGAAGAAGATGCCGTTTCTTTGATTGTGAATGGATTTTGTAAAGAAGTAATGAAGGAACTGCCAATGGAATTTGCTGTTGAGGCACAAAAACTAATTGGAATATCGCTAGAAGGGTCAGTTGGATAAAATGTCGATTTTAGAAATAAAAGAACTCACAGCTACGGTTGATGGAAAAGAAATATTACATGGCATTAATTTATCTGTTGGCGCAGGAGAAGTGCATGCGATTATGGGTCCTAACGGGTCTGGCAAAAGTACATTATCCTATGTTCTTTCTGGTCGTGCTGGCTATGAAATAACTGGTGGGGATATTTTGTTAAATGGTACTTCCTTGATCGAAAGCGATGCAGATGAGCGCGCAAGGGCGGGTCTGTTTCTTGCCTTTCAGTATCCAGTCGAATTACCAGGCGTTTCTGGCATGTCTTTTTTACGGGCTGCTGTAAATGCTAGATTACGTGAGCAGGGAGAAGAAGAAGTAGACCAGCTTGGATTTGTTAAAATTGTCAGAGCAGAGGCAAAAAAACTTGGAATTTCTGACGACATGCTAAAACGTGCGGTGAATGTTGGTTTTTCTGGAGGTGAAAAAAAGCGTTATGAAATCTTGCAAATGGCATTGCTTAAGCCTGTCATGGCTATTTTAGATGAAACTGATTCTGGTCTTGATGTTGATGCGCTAAAAATTGTTTCAGAAGGAGTGAACCTGCTTCGCCATCCTGAACGCTCTATGCTTGTAATCACCCATTATCAACGGCTTCTCTCTCACATTGTTCCAGATAGGGTGCATATCTTGTCAGGGGGGTTAATTGTTAAGTCAGGTGATAAATCACTTGCACTTGAAGTCGAAGAAAATGGATATGCAGGGATTGATAATGTTGCCTAATATACATAATTATGACGTAAAGAATATCTGGCAAAAAACGTATTTAGACAGTTTTTTAGCACAGGGCTGGCCTTCCTCAAAAAATGAAGATTGGAAATTTACTTCTCTTTCACAGCTTCTGACAGACTCGTTTGATATTGCACTAGAACTAGGCGGCGATATTGCTGAAAAACAGGCACCAAAATTACCTGGTAACAAACATAAATATAGTTTGATCTTTAGAAATGGGGTGCTTGATAGTGAATTATCACACGCAGGTGATGAAAATGTGCGTTTTAGTAACTTGTTAGATGATGATCATGCCCTGTCGCTGCTAAAAAATAATTTGTTAGAAAATCACCCGATATTTAATTTAACGTTAGGGGCAATGCAATCAGCAGTGTTAATTGATGTATCTGAAACGCAGGTAGAACAAACACCCTTGATTGATTTATCATTTGTTGGTGGAATTAGAAAACAATCAGCGCATCCAGTAGTTGTTATTAGAGTAGCTGAAAAAGCACAGGTAAAAATATCAGAGTTTCATGCGAGTGCAAATGGATTATCAGCGCCAATTATAGTGGTAAATCTTGCGAAAGGCACTGTTTGTGACCATATAAGATGCCAGGTCGCAGATTTAGATACATCGCAACTTGGGTTGAGTTTAGTTAATCAAGATGCAGAATCCGATTATAATAATTTTTCTTTTTCAAGTGGAGGTGATGTTTCTAGGGCTGAGATGCATTTGAATTTAAATGGTGAGAATGCTCAATGTAAATTATCAGCTATTTATCTTGGTCGTGAAAACCAACATTTAGATATCACAACAAGGCTGTATCATAATGTTGCTAATTGCACATCCGACCAGATCATAAGGGGCGTGTTAGACGATAGAGCCAGAGGTGTGTTTCAAGGTAAGATAAGAGTAGCTCAAGATGCGCAAAAGACGGATGGTCAGCAAATGACAAGAGCATTGCTACTATCACGAGAGACAGAAGCAGATACAAAGCCTGAATTAGAAATCTTTGCAGATGATGTTGTATGTAGCCACGGTGCTACTGTTGGAGAAATTGATGAAAACCAGCTTTTTTATCTAGTCAGTAGAGGCATTCCAACTGCACAGGCAAGAGCAATGTTAATCGAAGCGTTTCTAATTGATACATTGACTCATATTAGAGCTCCAGAGCTTAGTGAGCAGGTTCAATTTCATATTCAAGACTGGGTTTTAAAGTCCGCGCTTCTGTCAGCTAACAATGTTTGAGGCTCTAAAATGAAAATAGACAAGTTTGATGGCAAAAAAATAAGATCGCAATTTCCTTTCTTATCTCGCAAAATTAATAATAAGCCGTTGATATATTTGGATTCTGCCGCATCCTCTCAAAAACCCAAGCAGGTGCTTGATCATTTGCTGAATACCTACTCCTATGGGTATGCTAATATACACCGTGGGCTTCATACATTATCTGAGGAGGCAACAGATGCGTATGAAGATGTACGAGCAAAGATTGCCAGATTTATTAATGCGCGCTCTCCAGATGAGGTGATTTTTACCAGTGGCGCCACTATGTCAATCAATCTAATTGCTAATAGTTATGGGCTTAGCAGGTTACAGCCTAATGATGAGATTTTAATTACGGTTGCAGAACATCACGCGAATATTATTCCATGGCAGCTTTTATGTGAAAAAACAGGTGCCAAAATCGTTGCTGTTCCCGTGGGTGAGGATGGGTGTTTTTATCTCAAAGATTTAAAAGAGAGAGTGACCAAAAATACAAAAATTATTTCTTTTCCTCATGTATCAAATGTGCTTGGCACTGTTTTTCCGATTAAGGAAATAAGTGATATAGCGCATGAAAATGATGCTATCTGTATCATCGACGGATGTCAGGGCGTTATTCATATGCCAGTTGATATACAAGAGATTGGGTGTGATTTTTATGTTTTTTCTGCTCATAAGCTCTATGGTCCTAGCGGAATTGGCGTATGTTGGGGCAAGGCGGAAATACTTGCGGATATGCCGCCATTTATGGGTGGCGGAGATATGATAGATGATGTTGAGATTCATACAGCAACCTATGCGCAAGTTCCATCACGATTTGAAGCAGGTACACCGCCAATTGCAGAATGTATTGCATTTGGTGCGGCTATTGATTTTGTTCAGGAAATTGGAATGGAAGCCATTGCATCTCATGAGAAAAGCCTTTTATCTTACGGTCATCAAAGATTGGCAAGTGTAAAAGGGCTATCTTTTGTGGGCACTGCACCTGAAAAATCAGGGGTAATTTCGTTTACTCTTGATGCAGCCCACCCGCACGACATCTCAACACTTATAGATCAAGACGGCATTGCAATTCGTGCAGGTCATCATTGTGCTCAACCTTTAATGAAGTTTCTTAATTTAACGTCAACTGCGCGAGCTTCTGTAGCTGTTTACACAGAGCCAGAGGATTTTGACGCACTTGCCATTTCACTTGAAAAAGTAAATCGAATTTTTGGAGATTAAATTGTCTAATAAGATAATAGATGAAAATCCAGATGATTTGTCGCTTTCTGATTTTATGCCAGATGTTTCAAATGGCTATATGGCTACCGCTGGTGTGAAATTAAATGAAAATTCTCCTAAGGCAGATGAATTAAAAATTATTGACGCGTTGATGGAAATTAAAGACCCAGAGATTCCAGTTAATATTTATGATTTGGGACTGATTTATACAATTGAACGCCACGCTGGAGGGGATGTTGATATTACTATGTCTCTTACCGCACCTGGATGCCCTGTTGCAGGGGAAATGCCTGGGCAGGTTGCGCGGTGTGTTTCAGAATTAGAAGATGTTGGTTTAGTGCAGGTAACGCTTGTATGGGAGCCGCCTTGGGCGCCTGATAGAATGAGTGAAGATGCAAAACTAGCGCTTGATTATGGTTTCTGATATTATTTAACCTAAGAGGTACCCAATAATGCTTTTTGATAAAGACACATCTATATTATCGATTACAGATAGAGCATCAGAGCGGGTGCAAGAGCTTGTAAAAAAAGCAGATAGCGATGTAATTGGACTAAGGGTAGGTATCAAAACAGCAGGATGCTCTGGCTTACAATATCAGGTAGAATTTGCCAAAGAACAAAAACCATTTGAGGATTCTATTGATGTAAACGGAGTTCGCGTGTTGATTGACCCAGCTGCTGTAATGTTTTTAATAGGCTCAGAGATGGATTGGGCAGAGGATAAATTTAATTCCACCTTTATTTTCAATAACCCAAATGAAACTGCTAAATGTGGCTGCGGAGAAAGTTTCTCTGTTAGTTAATGGCTAAACAAGCTCAAGTTAAAAAAACATCAATTAAAAAAAACTCGGATATATTTTCAGGTGCGCCTACTTCCTTGAGTGAGATAGCTAGGCTTGTTTATGAATATATTGCCCCCAAAGGCGATAATAATCTTCGTATTCGTTTGGCAAGCCTTATTATTGCGCTTGTTATTTCAAAATTATGTGCTGCTGTAATTCCAATTCTTTATGGGGCTTCTGTTGATTTGTTGGCGCCGTTAAACCTGGATAATGGAATTGGTTTTTCCATGTCTTTGCTGATGCTTTTAGTAGGTGGTTATGCGCTGGCAAGAGTCGGTGAAACAGTTTTTTCTGAATTAAAAGAATTTTTATTTGTAAAATTTGCTTCAAAAGCAGTTCGTATGGCAGCTTTAAATGCCTTTGAACATTTGCATAAATTATCTCTTCAATTTCACTTGGATAGGCAAACAGGAGGCACCTCTCGTTCTATCGATCGTGGGGCAAAAGCAATGACATTATTGCTCTCCACCGGTGTTTTTGAAGTAATTCCTTTATTTGTAGAGCTTATCTTTATTAGTGGTGTGTTGTGGTTTTTATTTGGCTATGAATTTGCTGTTGTTACCTTTTTAACAGTTACAATTTATTCATATTTTACAATAAAAACAACGGAGTGGAGAATAAAGTTTAGAAGAAGAATGAATGAGGCAGATGAATTTGCTGCAACTAAAACAGTCGATTCTCTATTAAATTATGAGACCGTTAAATATTTTAATGCTGAAAAGTTAGAATCCAAAAATTATGATAAAGCACTTCGTGTTTATGAAGATGCCTATGTGTTGTCTAGAACATCGTTAACTCTTGTTAATATTGGTCAAGGGATAATAGTTGCGCTAGGTCTTGTTGCCTTACTAGCGCTGTCTGCAAGGGAAATACAAGCAGGTAGAATGAGTGTAGGAGACTTTGTTGTGGTGCATACCTATATTATTCAGCTTGCACTCCCACTTGAGTTTCTTGGGTGGACTTACAGAGAGGTAAGACAAGCCATCATTGACCTTGAGAGGATGTTTGGGTTGATGAAAGAAATGCCAGATATCCAAGATCCAACAGATGCGCCTAATATTGTTATAAAAAAAGGAGAGATTCGATTTGAAAATATTGGCTTTTCTTATGGTAGGGGCGCAATTTTAGATGATGTAAGTTTTTGTGTTAACTCAGGTGAACGTGTTGCTTTGGTGGGCCCAAGTGGTGGCGGCAAGTCAACAATTTCTAGACTTCTCTTTCGATTTTATGATCCTCAAAAAGGCAGGATTTTAATTGATGGTCAAGATATTCGTGATGTTAAACAAGATAGTGTGCGTGCTGCCATAGGCATGGTACCTCAAGATACGGTGATGTTTAATGCCTCTATTGGGTATAATATTGGCTATGGAAGAGCTGATGCAACACCAGAAGAAATAGAAAAGGTTGCTAAGTTAGCGGCAATAGAAAATTTTATTTCAAGCCTGCCTGATGGGTATGAAACGCTTGTAGGGGAAAGAGGATTAAAGTTATCTGGTGGCGAGAAACAGCGCGTTGCAATAGCAAGAGCAATTATAAAACAACCAAAAATTTTTGTGTTTGATGAAGCAACATCTGCATTAGATAGCAGAACAGAAAGAGAAATTCAGACATCATTAAATACTATTTCGCAAGGTCAGACCACATTGGTAATTGCGCATAGATTATCTACTATTGTGGATGCAGATATGATTTTGGTTTTAAATCAAGGCAGGATAGAAGAAAAAGGCACGCATCTTCAATTATTAGCACAAGATGGGTTATATGCTGCTATGTGGAAGCGTCAATCTAGTGGGTTTCAAAAAAATAATTTTGATGCATAATTATAGGTAATCAGTCTATCAAGATAGAGAAAAAAGAATGTCTGATGCAACAGCAAATTTGGATTGAAACAAATTTGGGACCTGTCAGGGTTTGGAAAATTACGCCATCACTGTGTAATAAGCGGATTGTTATTTTTATGGGTGTTGGCGAGTTTTGTGAGAAATATCAACAGCTGATATCGTTTTTCTCTAGTGAGGGAGCTGAAATTGTAATTTTTGATTGGCCTGGAATGGGTCAGTCTGGAAATTTTGCAAAATCCGCATTTACAAGCCATGTCTCTAGCTTTGATAAAATGCTGCTTGCAAGTTGCGAAGTCATAGAAAAAATTGGTTGGGCTAATAAGAGATTTTTTGTTTTGGGGCATTCAATGGGCGGGCATTTTGCTTTACGCTTACAAGGATTAAAAAAATTTAAAATCTCTGGTATAATAGCCTTATCTCCAATGTTACTGCCAAAAGTTGGTCTTTCATTTTTTGTTTATCTATTGGCAAAATGCGTTTCATTATTGGGGTTTAGCAAATATACTATTCCTAAAGGTGGTAGAAATACCCTGCTAGAGACTCGTAAATTTTACGCTGACAATCTTTTAAGTCGGAATCGTAAGGCTGTAGAAAATATTATTAGTGTAATTAATAATGACCCATCTCTTGCTCGCTCAGGTGTGAGTTTTGGCTGGTTATCAGCTGCATTTTCTTCTTGTTTTAAAACAACTATACAGCCAGCTTTTCATAGGGCTATACAAGTGCCAGTGATTATTATGATTGGAAGCGATGAGAAACTAGTAAGTCAAAAAGAAATTATTAAGTCGCTTGGGCATATTAAATTTGTTCAATTGATTAGTTTTAATCAGGCTAAACACGAATTATATAACGAGCTTCCTTATGTAACTCATCAGCTTTGTATCTGTATTAATGAATTTATTAATATATTTAGTAAAAAAGAATAAAACATCTTAATATGTAATAAATATTCTTTGAGCACCTAGGCTAAAAATTGCTCTTTTATCATTCTTTCTGCAAGTGACGCCCCAGCATCAAATAATAAACGAAGGGTAATATGGCTTGCTTGTTTAATCGTTACTTCTTCAATATCACGCACTTCAATACTGTCTGCTGTTACTGATTGAGGTCTAAAATCAGGGCTTAGTACTTTTATATGCACAATAGATGTTGCTGGCAGCAAAGCGCCGCGCCATCTCCTAGGTCTGAATGGAGAAATAGGAGTAAGCGCAAGAAGTTCTGCCCCAATCGGAATTATTGGACCATGCGCAGATAAATTATAAGCTGTAGATCCTGCAGGCGTGGCAACCATAATACCATCGCAAACAAGTCTTTCTAATTCAATTTTATTATTAATAGTTATTTGGCAATGAGCTGCATTGTGGGTTTGTCTAAGAAACGATATTTCATTTATAGCAAGTGCTTCATGTGTTTGCCCATTTGATTTTATTGCCTGCATTAAGATAGGGTGTATTGGTGCTGTCTCTGCTTTATGAATTCGCTCATTTAAGTCTGTATCTAAATATTCATTCATTAAAAAACCAAGATGACCGCAGTTGATTCCAAAAACAGGAATAGCAAATTCAATTGATTCTTTTAAAGATGAGAGCATTTGCCCATCACCGCCGAGGGCAACAATGACGTCGGCGGTGTCCAAGGAATTTTGACCATATCTTTTAACTAATTGTTCAAATAGGATCACTGCTTGTTTGTGTTTTGAAGATTTAAAATGTAATTTCATAATATAAAACCTAATAGAGTACCTTTAATTTAGCGTAAGAAAACTGTAAAAACAAACACCATCTCTAATCTGCCAGCAAACTGCCACAAAGAGTAACGAAAAATGGTTAAATCTCGTTTATATATTGGTCCTAATCTTGATACACCTGGGTTAACTACCGAATTGCAAGGGGTTGATGCTAGTGGGCAGAATGTTCAATTGCCAGTGGTAAGCGAAAAAGCAGTAACGATTTTTCTCAATAATCAAGAAATTGTTACTGCAATGACTCTTGGTGATTACCTAGAGGAACTGGCTGTTGGTTTTCTGTTTAATCAGAACATGATCACCAAGCAAGATAAAATTGAGCAAATTGAGTATGATGAAGAACTTTCAGTTATTATTGTCAGGACGGACAGAAAAACAAATTTTGAAGAAAAATTACAAAGCAAAATTAGGACAAGCGGTTGTGCACAAGGAACAATTTATGGTGATATGATGGATAAATTTGAATCCATAGTTCTTCCAAAAAAAACAACAATATCAACTAGTCAAATAATAAACTTATCAAGAAAAATTAATACAACTCCAAGTCTTTATCTAAAAGCAGGCGCAATTCACGGATGTGTTTTAGCAGTTGCAGACGAGCCAATGATTTATATGGAAGATATTGGTCGCCATAATGCTGTAGACAAAATTTCTGGAGTTATGTTCAAAAATAAAATTCAAGCAAATGACAAAGTTTTTTATACAACTGGTAGGCTCACCTCAGAAATGGTTTTAAAGACAGTAATTATGGGAGTGCCAATTTTGATTTCAAGATCTGGTTTTACAGAAGCAGGCGTATCTCTTGCGCGCATGGCTGGTTTAACCTTAATTGGCAGAGCAAGGGGAAGCAAGTTCGTGGCTTTATCTGGAAATGAGCGTATCATCTTTGATGCTAACACCAACGCATCTGAGCAAATTAATGAACAACGATCTGTGCAGGGGCGCTTTAATGATGCGTAACGTAAATGCAAGATGATGTTGTCGTTGGGTTTTTAGCTGGTGGTCTTGCACGCAGATTAGGCGGCGTTGATAAAGGTAAAATTGAAATTGCAGGCAAATCTATATTGCAATGGCAATTAGAAGCTACTTGTCAATTTCCGCATAGAATACTAAATGCAAATGGAAATTTAGATAGGTTTTCTGAATTTAAGCTACCTGTAATTTCGGATGTGTATGACGGCTATTTTGGTCCTCTTTGTGGCATTTTATCTTTGATGAGATTGGCAAAAAAGCAGAATAATTCAGCAAAATGGTTGTTATCTTGTGCAACGGATGCACCATTTATACCGTCAAATTTAGGAGAACAGTTATATTCTAAGGCGGATGTATTAACGACTGATATTGTAATGGCTTCAAGTAATGGCAGGCATCATCCAGTATTTTGCTTATGGAAATTAGATTTGGCAGATGATTTGGAACAAGCAATTATAAAATTTGAAGTGCGAAAAATAGATTTATTCACTAGCAGGTATAAAACAGTCATTGTAGATTTTTCTGCTACGCCTGATCCATTTTTAAATATTAATACAAAACAAGATATTATCAATGCTAATAAATGTGCTTTATTATTATAAAAGACTGTATCAATTATCTCGCTTTTATATTTAAAGTTAAGTAGAAATACCAGGTAAGTAATTAAAATATCGCGAAAAAAACAACCTAAATAACGGTTTAAAAAATGCTAATCCCTGAAATTTCAAATATGTTCTCAACCTATCGTTTGGCTCTTGAAAAAATAGAAAACGGGCTGGATGAGCGTTTTCAAAAAGCTGTTTCAGCGATTGCTGAGACAAGGCAACATGTGATTATTTGTGGTATGGGAAAATCAGGTCTTGTTGGGCGCAAGATTGCGGCAACATTCTCATCGACAGGTACGGCAGCAATTTTTTTGCACCCAGCAGAGGCAATACATGGCGATTTGGGAATGGTGCGCGAAAATAGTGTTGTGATATTGATTTCGAATTCGGGAGAAACAGAAGAAGTTGTTAAACTACTTCCTGCATTAAAACGTCTGAATGTAAAAATTATTGCGTTGTTAGGAGCCGTTGAATCAACTATTGCAAATATATCTGATATTATCCTTGATGTCTCTATAGACAGAGAAGCATGTCCTCTGAATTTAGCGCCTACCACTTCTACATTAACCACATTGGTTATGGGGGATGCACTGGCAATCGCATTAATGGAGCAGTCTGGATTTAAGCCAGAAGATTTTGCAGCAAATCATCCAGGGGGCAGGCTTGGTCAAAGACTCCTTTCAAGGGTGAAAGATAGAATGGTTCATGCCAAGCTCCCGTTAGTTTATGCTAATATGCCTATGTCTGAAGTAATAGTTATAATGACAGAAGCACGTTTAGGTCTTGCTTTGGTGCAAAAAGATAAAAAGCTAGAAGGTATTATAACTGACGGCGATCTAAGGCGGATGCTGGTAACAGGCACAGACCTGTCATCTACTATTGCAGGAGATGTTATGAATAATTCGCCTCTTACTATTGCAGAAGACGAAATGATGACTGCAGCAGAAGAAAAAATGCTTGAGGCGCGTGTTCAAAGCCTGGTTGTTATTTCAGCTGAAGGGCTTATCGATGGCGTGGTTCAAATTTATTAATTATGTATAGTTTGTCCGATTTTGACTATTTTTTGCCAACTGAATTAATTGCTCAATCTCCAGTTAATCCAAGAGATGCAGCTAAGTTGTTGCATATAAGCAATGGCGCAATCGCAGATCATGTAATGCGTGATTTACCCTCTTTATTGCGCCCAAATGATTTGATTATTGCGAATGATACAAAGGTAATTCCAGCCCAATTATATGGGTATATTGATGATAAACTTGTTGGATTTACCTTGCATAAAAAGCGCTCAGATAATGAATGGCTGGCATTTGCAAAACCAGCAAAAAGGTGCCTAGTAAACTCTGTAGTTAAATTCAACACAGAATTTTCTGCTATAATTATAGAAAAACGTGAAGCAGGCGAAGTTTTAATTCAGTTTAACTGTGATGGGGTTCAACTTTTAGAGAGGATTGAAAAATACGGTAAAATGCCGTTACCTCCTTATATTAAACGCAGTAAAACTGGAGATAAAACAGATAGTGAAAATTATCAAACTTTATTTGCGCAGAAAATTGGTGCGGTTGCCGCACCAACAGCTGGTCTGCATTTTACACCAGAATTAAAAGAAGCGATTTTAAATATTGGGGCTCATATTGAAACAGTTACATTGCATGTTGGTGCAGGCACATTTCTGCCAGTAAAATCTGAAAATTTATCTGAGCATAAAATGCATAGTGAATGGGGCGAGGTTACCACAGAAGTAGCTGATAAAATAAATCAAACAAAAAAGGGTGATGGCAGGGTTATCTGCATTGGAACAACAAGTTTACGTATTGTTGAGTCTGTTTGGGCAAATTACGGAAAAATGGTACCCTTTAAAGGAGATACAGACTTATTCATTACGCCTGGATATGCATTTAATGTTGCGGATTTACTGCTAACTAATTTTCATTTACCAAAATCTACTTTGTTGATGCTTATAAGTGCTTTTGTAGGGTTTGAGGAAATCAAGGATGCGTATAGATATGCCATTGAAAATGAATATAGATTTTTTAGCTACGGGGATGGCTGTCTTTTAGAGAAGAAAAAATGAGTAACCAACCACTAAATAAAAAACTGCATTTTGAACTTATCAGAGAAGATTCTGGCGCTAGGTTAGGCGCTGTTCATACAGCATTTGGACGTGTTGATACTCCAGCATTTATGCCTGTTGGCACTGCTGCATCTGTTAAGGGGATGATGCCAGAGGCTGTGCTGCAAACAGGCGCACAGATTATTCTTTCAAATACGTATCATCTAATGCTACGACCAGGAGCTGATAGAGTTGCCAGGCTAGGTGGCGTTCGCAAGATGATGAATTGGAAGAAACCTTTGCTGACTGATTCAGGCGGGTTTCAGGTGATGTCTCTTGGACCTCTTCGAAAAATGGATGAAAATGGTGTTACCTTTAAAAGTCATTTAGATGGTAGTCGCCATTTATTAACCCCCGAAATTTCTACGGAAATTCAACATAAATTAGATGCAACAATAACAATGGCATTTGATGAATGCACACCTTTTCCTGCAACCAAATCACAAGCAGCAGAGTCAATGGCATTATCGATGCGATGGGCAGCGCGTTCTCGCCAAGCATTTGTTGATAGAACAGGGTATGGCCAGTTCGGTATAGTACAGGGGTCTATATATCCAGACCTTCGATTACAGAGCATAGAGCAATTACATGAAATTGGCTTTGAGGGCTATGCGATAGGTGGGTTGGCTGTCGGCGAAGGACAAGAATTAATGTTTGAGACGCTATCTGCAACAACTCCGCATATGCAAGCAGATAAACCACGATATCTAATGGGCGTTGGCAAGCCATCGGATATTGTTGGCGCTGTTATGAGAGGAGTGGATATGTTTGATTGTGTTTTGCCAACAAGATCAGGAAGAACAGGTCAGGCTTTCACACGGTTTGGAGCTGTAAACATAAAAAACGCACGTCATGCAGATGATACAAGACCTCTAGATGAAGCGTGTGCTTGTCCTGCGTGTACTAATTATAGTCGTGGCTATTTGCATCATTTGTTCAAAGCAGAAGAGATACAAGGGTTAAGTCTACTCACCTGGCATAATTTGACCTATTATCAAGAGTTAATGAGCTCTATTCGTCACTCTATTGGTAAAGGAGTCTTTAACCATTTTGTATCGAATTTCAAAGAACAGCAAGCTCAAGGTGATATAGAACCTTTATAAGATTGGGCTATGATTATATAAATTAGATTAATCAAAAATATAGCTTCAACAGTCATAATTAGATAGCTTAAAGCAATAATAATATGGGATATATTATAAAAGTTGATGACTGATAATATAAAAATATGGCTACAGAGGACTGCAAAAACCTACGAATTTGACGAGGTTAGGATTGCTGATGCAACATTATCACAAGGTACTCGAGAGCATTTTAAACATTTTTTAGATAATGGCTATCATGGCGAAATGAAATGGTTGGAAGAAACATCTGAGAGACGGCTTTCTCCTGAAAATATGTGGCATGATGCCAAAACTGCAATAATATTCGCAAAAAACTACGGACCAGAACATAATCCACTAGATGATTTAACTGCATCCTCGTCTGGAAATGTTTCTGTTTATGCACGCTCAAAAGATTATCACTCAGTGATGAAAGGCAGGCTAAAACAAATTGCTAGCCAGTTTGTATCTAAATGCAAAAGTGATGTTAAAGTTTTTGTTGATACAGCCCCACTAATGGAAAAACCATTAGCTGTAAATTCGGGTATAGGATGGCAGGGAAAGCATACCAATTTAGTCTCACAGCAATTTGGCTCATGGCTATTTTTAGGGGTTATTCTCACTAATGCAACTCTAGCAGTTGATGAAATGGCGTATGATCGGTGTGGAAGCTGTCAGAAATGTCTGGATGTGTGTCCAACAAATGCGTTCCCAGAACCATATAAGCTTGATGCAAGGAGATGTATTTCCTACCTTACGATTGAGTTTGATGGCATTATCCCAGAAGAGTTTCGAGCTGCTATTGGTAACCGTATATTTGGGTGTGATGATTGTCTTGCGGTTTGTCCATGGAATAAATTTGCAAAGACTGCCTTTGACACTCGAATGCAGATTGGCGAAAAACCAGGTTTGATACCTCTGTCTGAATTGCTGTCATTATCAGAAGCAGATTTTAAAAAGCTGTTTTCTGGAACGCCAGTTAGAAGGGCAGGCTATAAAAAATTTATGCGCAATTGTCTTATAGCTGCGGGTAATTCTGATGATTATTCGCTCATAGATATCATAAAAAGATATTTAGATGATGAGGTGGTAGCTGTGCAAGCAATGGCTATTTGGGCGCTGCATCAATTATGTGATAAGGATAGCTTGGCGCAGATTAAATCTGGGCGAAATGATTCCCATCCAGACCTTATACATGAATGGGCACTTTTAGGCTAAAAAAAGGCGCTCTAAATAAGAACGCCTTTTTGGTTTAAGGGTGTACCCTTAAATTTTAGTTATCATGATAAGCACGCTCACCATGCTGGGTTAAATCCATACCTTCTAATTCGTCCTGTTCGGAAATACGAATGCCTGAAGTTGCCTGAATTAATTTCAAAATTATAAAACTAATTAACGCTGTCCAAATGACAGTGATACCTACAGAATAAAGCTGAACCATGAACTGGCTTGATACAGTCATGCCATCTGCTAATCCAAGCCCGCTGAAGGAGCTGGTGGCAAGTATAGAAACAAGCAAAGTACCAAGAATGCCGCCAGCACCGTGAACAGCAAACACATCAAGGGAATCATCAATGCCAAATTTATTACGGATTATATCAACTGCTATATAACATCCATATCCACCGACTATACCAAGGATAATGCCGCCAGGAATACCAATAAACCCAGATGCAGGTGTAACTGTCGCAAGTCCAGCAACCATGCCAGTTACCATGCCAACTACAGAAGGTCTTCCAAATTTACGCCATTCGATAATCATCCAAACAAGAGACGCAACACTAGCAGATATATGAGTAACAATCAGTGCCATCGCAGCTCCTTGTCCTGCAGCCAGCGCTGAGCCTCCGTTAAAACCAAACCAGCCTATCCAAAGCATTGCAGCACCCATCATGGTTAATATTGGACTGTGAGGAGGCTGTAGATGTGTTGGGAAATTTCTTCTCTTTCCAAGCACAATTGCACATATAAGTGCGGCAGTTCCTGCGGTTGCATGAACCACAATACCGCCTGCAAAATCCATTACGCCCCAGCTTGCCATAAAACCGCCGCCCCAAACCCAATGGGTAACAGGTGCATAAACAACAAGAAGCCACGCCCCAGAAAAAATGAGAACAGCTGAAAATTTAATACGCTCTACATAAGCGCCAATAATCAAGGCAGGTGTAATTACAGCAAACGTCATTTGAAAAGCAGCAAATAAACTTTCAGGAATAGTGCCAGACTCTGACTCAATTGTAATATTAGACATAAACAGATTATGTAATGAGCCAAACCAAGCAGAGCCATCTGAGAATGCAATGGAATATCCTGCGACAACCCATAAAACTGAGCATAAGCAAGCAATGGCAAAATGATGCATCAATACAGAAACAACATTTTTTGGTTGAACTAATCCAGCATAAAACAAAGCAAGTCCTGGCAGTGTCATAAATAACACAAGTGCAGTTGCGGTGAGTATCCAAGCAGTATCGCCTGAATCAATAGCTGCATGTGCATAACTAGGTAATATCGAAAACAAGCAAAGGTATGAAAGCAATGCTCCCCACCTTTTCAAAACAGCGGAAACGTAAAACACTATATCCCTCCCATAAGATAATTTTGAGGATTTGTATCAAACACAACTGCAATAATGCCAATAAAATAGTCATAATTATTTAAATGTCTAAAATTTAAGCTGTTTTTGCAGAGAGTGATTAAAGTTAGGGCAAAAATATGGTCCTGTGGGTGAATTTAAAAAATGCTGATGGGGTGATTATTTGGCAGAATGGATTTCATAAGCAGCTTTATCAGTGAAAGCTATGTTACTACTCAAAGGTTTCATTTTAACTCTTTTTTCTTGCGTCTTTTAGGTCAGATATTCTATCTAGTTTCCACAATGTTGGAAATTTTAAAATCCCGCCAATGCAAATCACAAGACCAAGAACGCCGCCAATAATAGTAGCGCCTACAGGGCCAAGCGCTGTTGCAACTGTTCCTGCTCTAAATTCACCAAGTTGATTGGATGAAGCTGTGCTCGTTGCAAATACAGCACTTACTCTGCCGCGAACTTCATCTGGTGTTATTGTTTGTGCAAGCGTGAAACGAATATTGACACTCAGCATATCAGTGGCACCATAAACAAAAAGAGCAATTAAGCTAAGCCAGAAAATTTCAGAAAATCCAAAGACTAAAACTGAAACTGAGCAAAGTGCAAAAGCAGCAAATAGCTTTTTGCCGCAGTTTCTTAAGGGAGAAATGTTGGATAGTAAAATGCCAGTAATAACAGCTCCAATAGCTGGCATGCCTCTCATTAATCCAAGGCCATTTGGCCCTACCTGCAGAATATCTACAGCATAAATAGGCAACAAAGCTTCGATACTGCTAAGCAATACAATAAATAAATCTAGCAGTATTATGCCAAGTAATAATCTATTTTTAGCTACAAATTTTATGCCACTTAAAAAGGGTTTTAGACCCGCTTCTATAGGAGCGTTAATGACCAATAAGGGCAAAAATAAATAAGCAGTAAAAGAGATGATTACAGCTAAAAGACACACCCCATAAACTTGTCTGTCAATTAAGGCGATTAGCAGCCCCGCAATTAGTGGACCAGTTGTTTTAGCAAGATTACTTACGGTAGAAGTAATGGCTACTGCTTTTGCTAGATTTTCCTGTGAGACAATATTAGGCAGAATAGCGTGTTCGGAAGGAATTTGAAACGCTCTTGCACTTCCATGTATCAAAAGCATATAGAAGATAAATTTAATGGGTATGATATCGAATTGCATCCCTAAAAGGATACCTGTGAAGGCGATGAATTCTACTAAAGTACAAGCTAGAAGAATGTATTTCCGTTGAAATCGATCAATTACCACTCCAGTAATGATAAAAAACAAAAAAGTCGGCAATATTTGCATTAAGCCAATCAAGGCAAGATATATAGGCTCTTTTGTTTCAAGATATACATGCCAGCCTAACGCTACTGAAAGCATAACCCCTGCCATCCAGATTGACACGCGCCCGATAAGAAACGCAATAAATGAGCGCTCAATCATTTGCTACTAATTCTTGTCTGAGAAATTTGTTATTTTCCAAACAGCTAGTTGGCGGATTTCCATATCCATACCTCGGTAAAAAGAAACAACAAATGCC
>JABJAN010000047.1 GCA_018666135.1 Alphaproteobacteria bacterium
CAGGTGAAAAATATAAAATGCTAAACTGATGATAACAATTAAGCCGCCAAACATCATCTGAATTGATATTTTTTCGCCAACCCCTATCCATACCCAAAAAGGTCCAATTATTGTTTCTAAAAGCATTAGCAAACTAATGTTAGGTGCTTGTGTATATCGTGTCGCTATATTAATTGCAGCAAATGAAATTGGCAAAATCAAGAGACCAGTTATTGATATTATAAAAACATTGCCTTTAAATAGCAGATTAGTATCGACAATCAATAGAGCTATTAATCCACTAAATATGCCTGCAATGCCTGCAACCAAAAATATGGATATCTTTTTATTCATTCGAAGAAAGACAAAATTTGCTCCAAGAAAAATTGATGCAAGCAAGCTAAATATAACGCCAGCTACAATGCTACCAGACCCTTGTCCTTCCAATATAGGAACATTGCTAGAGTCAAAAACAGCAATTGCTACGCCGAAAAAACAGATTAGCATTGTTATCCAGGTACTTGAAAATATTGGTTCTTTTAATAATATTTTTGAAAATATAGCAGCAAAAATAGGGGAGGTAGCAAGGCATAATAATACCATTGCAACAGAGGTCTCGCCAATGGCTAATGTAAAACATGTGCCGCTAACGATCTGGCAAAATAAAGCGCCTAGGCCTGAGAAGTGTCTTAAATTTTTTACATCATTTCGATGGTTATTACTGGTAAAAAACCAGATTAGAAGCATAACACTGCCCATCTCCAAGCCGCGCCAAACAAGCATGCTCCATGAATCCATTTCTGATAAACGCATAAGAAGAGTATCTGGTGTTATTGCAAGCGCACCAAAAGCGGCGAGTGCAATTCCAAATAAAGGACTACCTCGCATAAAGTTAACATTCATATTTTTTTTAATCCGCTGACGAAAGGCGCAATAGCGATTTATATATAATTAGTGTTCTAATATTTGGCTCAAGAATAATTTTGTTCTATCAGATTTAGGATTATTAAAGAAATTACCAGGGTCATTTTGTTCAACAATCTGACCTTCATCCATGAAAATCACTCTATCAGCAACCTTATTAGCAAAACCCATCTCGTGGGTTACCACAAGCATGGTCATACCTGATTCTGCAAGTTCAATCATAGTTTCTAGAACTTCTTTAATCATCTCTGGATCAAGAGCAGATGTTGGTTCATCAAAGAGCATAACACGAGGTTGCATACATAAGGCTCTTGCGATTGCCACACGTTGTTGTTGTCCACCAGATAATTGACCAGGATATTTATGCGCTTGATCTGGAATCCGAACCTTAGTTAGCAACTCCATGCCTATTTCATCAGCCTCTATTTTTGATTTTTTTCGAACCCAGATAGGAGCTAATGTGCAGTTTTCTAAAACAGTTAGATGTGGAAATAAATTAAAATGTTGGAATACCATGCCAACGTCGCTTCTTATCTCGTTAATATGTTTAACATCATCAGTAAGCTCAGTTCCATCAACGATTATACTGCCTTCTTGATGCACTTCTAAACGGTTTATGCACCTAATCAAGGTGGATTTTCCAGAACCTGACGGACCGCAAATCACAATTTTTTCTGTTTTATTTACCGATAAATCAATATCTTTTAGAACATGAAATTTGCCATACCATTTGTTTAGCTTATCAATGGTAATTATAGGAGCATTATCAGTATCAATTGAATTTTTCGGTGCAGTGGTACTAGTCATTCAGATCTCCTATCAGTGTCAAGTTTTTGCTCCAGCTTTTGGCTGTAACTAGACATACCAAAACAAAAAATCCAGAAAACAAAGCCAGCAAATAAATAGCCCTCAATGTCATACCCGTTCCAATCCAATGAGCGAGACGCATTTTGGGACATTTTTAATAAATCAAGTAGCCCAATTATAGAAACAAGAGAGGTATCTTTAAAAAGAGCAATAAAAGTATTAACAATTGATGGTATGGAAATTTTAAGTGCTTGTGGAAGGACGATTAACATGGTGCGACGCCAATATCCCATTCCTAACGCCATTGATGCTTCGTTTTGACCTTTATCTATCGCTTGCAATCCACCCCTAACTGCTTCAGCAGTGTAGGCAGACTGGAATAAGGTAATCCCAATCATAGCTCTTACAACTTTATCAAATTCTACCCCAGAAGGGAAGAACAAAGGCAACATCACAGAAGCCATAAATAAAATAGTAATAAGAGGTGTGCCACGCCAAAATTCAATATAGGTAATAGATAATGCACGCACAATCGGCATTTCAGAACGTCTGCCAAGCGCTAATAATATACCCAAGGGGAGAGCTAAAACTATGCCAACAAATGCTAAAGCAAATGTAAGAAGCAAGCCGCCCCATTGTCCAGTATCAGAAACAGGTATGCCAAACACACCGCCATAAACCACTGCAATAAAAATAACAGGATAAATGGTCAGCAAAATCATCAGCAACCATTTTTTATGTGGTGTTGAGTCAATCACTAATGGCACAACCAGCATACCAAACAGCGCAAACACAAATATTGGCCGCCATATTTCTTCAGGATTGGTTGCAAAATATAAACCAAAAAGCAACTGGTCCAGTCTAACTTTTATAAATGTCCAGCAAGCACCTGCCTTATTAGCATCACAAACAGAGCGGTCAGAACCTGATATATTTGCGTTTAAAATAGCCCAATCAACAAATGGAGGGATATACAAATAAAAGAAATAAAAAAACAAAACCGTTATTATTGTGTTAGTGGTTGAGCCAAACAAGTTATGGCGTATCCAAGCTAACCAACCAATTGAATTAATGGGTGGTTCTCTATCTGGAATCTTTATAAAATTTGTACTATTTTCAGACATATATTAACGCCCTGCAATCTGTACGCGTTTGTTGTACATATTTAAAATAAAAGAGGTTAGAAGGCTGCAACATTCATAAAAAATGATTGTCATAGCTATTATAATCAATGCTTGCCCAGTTTGATTTAGAGAAATATTTGCCCAAACAGCCACAACCTCTTCAAATCCAACGGCAATTGCTAATGATGAATTTTTTGTAAGATTGAGATATTGGCTAATAGTTGGTGGTATAACCACTCTTAATGCTTGCGGTAGAATGACCATTCGTACCATTTGAGCGCGCGATAATCCAATTGAACGCGCGGCTTCAATTTGCCCCTTAGAAATAGAAGAAATACCTGCGCGAACATTTTCAGCAATAAAGGCAGATGTGTAGACGGTAAGTGCGAACCATAAAGAGAAGAGGGGAAGTGGAAGCTGACCGCCCCCTTTAAAATTAAATTTACCTAACACAGGTATTTCAACACCTAATGGTTTACCAAGAGCAAAAAACGATAAAAACCCGATACCAAAAATTGCAATCAAAGAGTAATAAAAGACAGGAACAGATTTTCCTGTTCTTTCAAAATTATTCTTAGCTCTTTTTGCAAAAATAAAAGCCCCAATAATAGTTGCAATTATGATCCCAAACCAGATAAAGGATAAAATATTATCTTCAATTACAGGAAGAGGCGTATGTAATCCCCTACTGTTTAAATAGAATAATCCCATCTCAATGGATTTTTTTGGTGGCGGAAGAAAAGCGAGAAAAATTGCAAAATTCCAGAACATAATTTGCAATAAAAGAGGCATATTTCGGAATGTTTCAACAAAAACTAAGGCAAATTTAGACGCAATCCAATTATTTGAAGTCCGAAGTATTCCTATAAAAAAACCTAAAAATGTAGCTGCGATAATACCTAAAATAGCTACAAGAAGAGTATTCATAACCCCTATGAAAAACACCTCAATATAGGTTGTCTCACCTAATTTAAAATCCAAAAATGGACTGTAACCAACTTTGAAAGGTGCAATTTCGTCAAAAAAACCGATGCTCGTTTTTATGCCACGATCTTCTAAGTTAGAAACCGTTGTAGAATAAAGAGAAAATAAGGCATAGAAAACCAAAAACAAGAGCGAAACTTGTACCGCTAACGAGCGTAATTTGGGGTTACGATGCAATGGTATCGATGTTTTTTTCACAATAAACCCTATCAAAAAAAGGATATTTTAGATGAAAAAATTTTGGCCAGGGACTGTTGCCCTGACCAAAAAATTATTTTGATTTAGCGAATTGGTGGTGCGTATAAGATACCGCCACGTGACCATAAGTCATTTACAGAACCTGCTCTTGGAATGCCAAGAGGCTCAACAGTTCTTTCATAGATCTCGCCATAGTTACCAACCTGTTTAATAGCATTATAAGCCCAGTCAGCTGACAGACCTAAACTTGCGCCAGTTTCGCCTTCGCTTCCGACAATTCTGCCAACACTTGGGTTTGGTGAGTCAGCTTTCATTGCATCAACATTTGCAGATGTAATACCAAGCTCTTCTGCGTTGATTAAGGCATAAAGTGTCCAAGCTACAATATCCATCCATTGGTCATCGCCTTGACGAACTACAGGACCTAGAGGCTCTTTGGAGATGATTTCTGGTAACATTGTCCATGAACCTGGAGCTGCTGTTTCAGAACGAATAGCTGCCAATTGAGACGCGTCAGATGTTAAGACATCACACGCACCGCCTTCAAGGCCTTCTCTGGTCTGAACAGAAGTAGAATAACCAACTGGCGTGAAATCCATTCCTGCATTTCTGAAATAGTCAGCCATGTTTAATTCAGTTGTTGTACCTGTTTGCACACAAATGCTTGCGCCGTCTAAATCTTTAACGGATGAGATATCAGCATCTTTGGCAACCATAAAACCTTGACCGTCGATGAAGTTATAATAAGTAAAATTCACACCTAATGTTGCATCTCTTGTAAGAGTGTGAGTGGTGTTACGTGATAAAACATCAATTTCGCCAGCAGTTAGAGCCGTAAAACGCTCTGCAGCTGTTAACGGGATGTAAGTTACTTTTGAAGCATCACCCAATACTGCAGCAGCAACTGCATCGCAAACTGACGCGTCAATACCCACCATTTTACCAGCATCGTTAGGTGCTGAAAAACCCGCAACGCCGCCATCTACTCCGCAACGGAGTTCACCACGTGATTGCACATCTTCTAAGGTAGTTGCATTAGCGGAAGCTGTAAAAGCAATAACCGCCAATGGAACGCTTGTTAAAAGCGTAGTAATTTTATTCATAATTTTCTCCTGTTTTTATTAATTCAGCCCTTTGTTTTAAAAAGACTTGAATAACCATTTGCATAGCTTGGTTTTTTTTTGAATTCAATCAAATTTATGTAAACTCTCTATCCCTTCATCCAAATAGAGTGAATAAAACTTAACTGATAACCTGCAACATATGAATAAAGCTGTTACAAGTAAAACTATCATTAGGTTCATCGGCATAGACAATACTATAACAATCAATAAGTTAATGAATTTTATTATAAGAAATTTGTTATATATACTCTTGCAAACTCATGCATTTTTGCTTTTTGTAAACGACTTTTATTTATAAGTATTGTTTAAGATGATTAGACTATAAAATCCCTATTTTTTTAAAAAATTGTCATATTTTAAGGCTAAGGTACGAATTTAAAACTGCTGATTCTCTAATTCTCGGAAAAGCTATCTTTTTGGATCATCCTATTTACACGGTATGTTCTAATGCAATTAGATTTTTTTAATAAATTGAAGTCTAAATTTTTACAAAAATAATCAAAAATAGTCAAAAAATAGTCAAAAATAGTAATGTGTAAGCGAACCAAACACGACACAGATTGACTCTATCTCTTAAAACTTTTGGAATAAAATATTATGAATTTAGAAAAAAATGGCTCCCCGGGACGGATTCGAACCGCCGGCCAAGCGATTAACAGTCGCTTGCTCTACCGCTGAGCTACCGGGGAATAAACCTAATGTTTAC
>JABJAN010000048.1 GCA_018666135.1 Alphaproteobacteria bacterium
AATTTCTATAAACAGATGCATACCTAACATATCCAACCTTATCTAATTTAGATAAGGCCTTCATAACAAGTGAGCCTATATATTCTGAAGCAACATCAGGTTCACCTGTTGACTCAAGTTTTTTAACTATCTCATTGATTTCAATATCAATTCTATTAGGATCTACATCTCTCTTACGAAGGGCAATTTTAAATGATTTTGCCAATTTATCTCTATCAAATAGAACTTTACCACCATCTCTTTTTATAACAGACACCTCACGTAATTGCACCCTTTCAAAGGTCGTAAAGCGCGCATCACATTTATTGCATTGTCTTCTTCTTCTAATCGCGGTTGCATCTTCAGACGGACGAGAATCTTTTACTTGTGTATCTTCTGACTTACAAAATGGACATAACATCTAACAAATTCTCCTTAGCGACAGATGGAGAGATAAAAAGCATACAAATCAATTTTTAATAGATTGGAAATCTTTGACATAATTCCTTTACCTCAGCCCTTGCCTGTTTTTCAACAACTGAGTTATCAGAATTGTTAGAAGCCAATCCATCTAACACATCTCCTATAATATGACCAATTTGCTCGAATTCATTTAAGCCAAACCCTCTGGTAGTACCCGCAGGCGTGCCAAGTCTTACACCAGAGGTTACCATTGGTTTTTCAGGATCAAAAGGCACCCCATTTTTATTACACGTAATACCAGAAGCCTCTAGACTTACTTCAGAAATGTTACCTGTGAGCCCCTTTGGTCTTAGATCAACTAAGACTAAGTGAGTGTCAGTACCACCAGAGACAAGGTCTAACCCACGTTTTTTCAGGACCTCTCCTAATGTAATTGCATTATCAATTACAGATTGGATATAAACCTTAAATTCTGGTTCTAATGCCTCTTTAAATCCAACAGCTTTACCTGCTATTGCATGCATTAGTGGGCCTCCTTGAAGTCCAGGAAAAACAGCAGAATTTATCTTTTTTCCGAGCTCAGTATTATTTGTTAAAATAAGGCCACCTCTTCCCGCCCTTAATGTCTTATGCGTTGTAGAAGTTACTATATCTGCAAAAGGAAGTGGGCTTGGATGAAGACCTGTGGCTACCAAACCAGAGATATGCGCCATATCAACCATAAGCAAGGCGCCAACCTCATCTGCTATTTCACGAAATTTAGAAAAATCAATTTGCCTTGGGTAAGCAGATGCACCTGCCAGAATAATTTTTGGTTTATGTTTTTTTGCGAGCTCTAACACCTCATCAAAATCTATTAAACCCGTTTCTCGTTTAACCCCATATTGAACAGCATTGAACCATTTACCTGACAGATTTGGCGCACTTCCATGTGTTAAATGACCACCAGCTCCAAGAGACATCCCTAAAATCGTGTCATTTGGCGCTAATAAAGCAAGAAACACAGCCTGATTTGCCTGCGCCCCTGAATGCGGTTGCACATTCGCAAACTCACACTTAAATAGTTTTTTGGCGCGCTCTATCGCAAGTGTTTCAACAACATCAATATATTCACACCCTCCATAATATCGCCTTCCAGAATAGCCTTCTGCATATTTATTGGTTAAAACAGAACCTTGTGCTTCTAAAACTGCTGAAGAAACAATATTTTCAGAGGCAATCATCTCAATTTGATCCTGCTGTCTTACTAATTCATGCTGAATTGCCTGATAAACTTCAGGATCACCCATCGCTAAATTAGCAACAAACATTTTTTTATCTTGGTGCATCTAAACTCTCCTGTTGTGTCAATAATATTTGAGATTGTTCTAGTTTTTCCACTCGTTTTTCATGTCGCCCATGCGCAAACTCTGTATCAAGGAATATTTGCAGGCAACTAATCGCTGTTAATTCTCCAATTAATCTTTCGCCAAGAACAATAACATTGGCGTTATTATGCTCTCTACTTAACCTAGATGACGTTTCATCATGCACTAATGCAGCACGAATCCAATCATACCTATTTATAGCAATAGACATTCCAATTCCCGAACCACAAATCAATATACCAACATACTCTTCTTCGTGCATTGCATTTGCTAATTTGGCTGCATAGTCTGGATAATCGACTGAAGCACCATTTTCTTCTGGCCCTAAATCAACTACTTCAAATCCAGATTCACCTAAATATGAAAGCAAGGTTGATTTCAGCCTAGTTCCGCCATGGTCACTAGCAATTAATATCTTAGATGCCACCCTAAATCCTCTTTATTTAGAAAAAACACAATTAAATAATAATTAGTTACTCATTAGTGCAAATGTCCTGAAATTCATTCCTGTGTTTTAAACCGCAAAACATTTATGTAAACTAACTTTTTCTACCATACGATAATTAATCACATTTTTTTAGTGACAGAAAGAAATGTTTCTCATAGTTTAACTAAATCGGTTCTATGTGAAAAGTGGGTCGAGTTTAGGGAGAACATATCATTTATAATGATATGTGAAAAAAACAGGGCTTAACGCCTTGTTTTTTTTATCTAAATGAAAAAATTTCCGATTCAATTATTAATTTCACAACCACAAATAAAAAAGCGGAACAAATAGTTGTGGCAATGATTTTTTTAAACATAGCAGGATTCGCGGGTGCTGAAGCCGCATGGCCTTTTCCTGGTGTTTCTGGCGGCACACTTCCAAAGGGAAGCACCATCAAAAACACCCACCACCAAAGTAAAATATACACTACGATAGACGAAACTAAATCCATGATTTTATCCTATCAGACCTCATCATGCCGATATCCGTATGACGTGCATATGAACTTTAGGTCTAATTCGAAAACGTGATTTAGTTGCCGATTTAACCCTGCCAATAACCATTTTTTTAATTGCGTTATCATCTGACAAAATCTTAGTATTAGCTTTTTCAAGTTGATTATCTACCAACAAGCTAATACTTCCAAGATAATCACTTTCTTCTTCTTCCAAACAAACACCTTCTTGGCTTATTGTAGGTGCTTGAATTAATATATCCATCGAATCAAGTAAAATAGATACACTAACAGAACCATTCCACAACATTTGCCTTCGAGAACGGAGCATATCTGATTGCAAATCAATTACATTACCAGACTCATGAGTGAATTGAGATACTTCCACAGTATCTATCACATTTGCCTTGTTTTTCTGGAAGCTAATTATATTGCCATTTTCTGGAATAAGCGTTTGTGGAACCTGACATGCTTTTGCAAGCTTTGCATGAGCTTCAAGATGACGTGCTGTTCCATGCACAGGAATTGCAATTTGAGGGCGTATGATATGATATAAATCAGATAATTCATCTCTTGCAGGGTGACCAGATACGTGAACTGGCGCTTCTTCATCTGTGATGATTTCTATTTTTCGTCTTAATAGCTGATTTTGTACTTTTGCAATCGCATTCTCATTTCCTGGAATTTGACGTGATGAATAGATAACCATATCCCCAGATTGAAGATGGATATTTTCATGCATATTATTTGCTATTTTGGCAAGAGCTGCCCTCACCTCACCTTGGGATCCTGTGCAAATAATCACTAAATTTTCTCTTGGCATTAGCCCTGCATCTTCTTCAGATACAAAATCAGGTAAGTTGGTAAGGTATCCTGTGTCTCTTGCAGCAGAGATAGCACGATGAAGTGCTCTGCCAACAACACATACATGTCTGGAATTCGCCTTTGCGGCTGCAACAATAGAATCTATTCTTGCAACATTGCTTGCAAAGCAGGTAACCGCAACTGCTTTTTTAGCTTTCGCCATAACCTCAGTTAACCCTTGACGGGCAACAGATTCTGATGGGGTGCGCCCTTCCACCATTGCATTAGTTGAATCACCAATAAGAGCAATAACACCCTCATCTCCTATTTGTTTTAACCTGTTTGTATCTGTCTTATTTCCTAACATAGGCGTGTCATCAAGTTTCCAATCACCCGTATGCAAGATCTGCCCTTGATCTGTTTTTATAACAATCGCAGCTGGGTCTGGAATAGAATGAGATAAAGCAATGAATTCAACGTCAAAAGCACCAAAGTTATATTCTTTATTATAGTGTATCTCATATAAAGGAATTGTCTCTGATAATTTGGCTTCTGCCAATTTGCGACGCAGTAACGCCAATGTAAAAGCTGTTCCATAAATTGGCACTCGCAACCTGTCCCACAAATAAGGAATGGCCCCAAAATGATCCTCATGTGCATGGGTCAGAATAAGTGCCTTTAAATTTTCCTTATGTGCTTCCGCAAAACGAATATCTGGTAGAATAATATCTACACCTGGGGTGGTTTCATCGCTGAAACTAATGCCAAGATCTATCATCAACCAATCAGATTGATAATGATACAGATTGACATTCATTCCAATTTCACCTGAACCTCCTAAAGGCACAAATACTAATTCATCATGGGAAATATTCATTTATTGATACTCATTAATTTTAGCTATTTGCTGTAATCCAAGCAAAGTTAACTCTGGAACCTGCCATTTAATTAGATCGCAATATGGCAAATACAATGATGCAAGACCTCCGGTTGATAATATTTTAAAGCTGGTATCTGACTCATCTTGAATTTTGTGAATAATGCCTTCGATCAAACCAACATACCCCCAAATAATTCCAGACCACATTGCAGATTGTGTATTCGTGCCAATAACAGGTGTATCTGAAGGAAAATTACTAAAATTAATATCTGGTAATTTTGAGGCTGCTTTGCTTAATGCCTCAACTGACAAATTAACCCCAGGCGCAATAACACCCCCTTTATATACCGCTCTATTATCTATATTTTTAACGACATCAAAAGTAGTAGCCGTTCCGAAATCAAGAATAATAATATCTGATTTTGTTAAACTAGATGCCGCAACTGCATTAACAATTCTATCCGCTCCAACTTGTGTTGGATCTGGCAATTCGATGTCAATGGGTAGTTTAATTAATGGATCATCCAGATTTAAAAATGGAACATTTAGAAAACGAATAAGATTTTCAAAACACTCAGCAGTTTCACTCACCACAGATGCAAGGATAACACTTGAAATTTGATTTAAATCGACATTAACCGTTTCTAATTTGGTTAAAAAATCAGATAAAAATCCGCTTACATCCTTAGTTTTAAGTGTTTCAAAACGCCAACTAACAGATAAGTCTGACCTATTAAAAATACCAAAAACAATATGTGTGTTTCCACAATCAATGGCCAGCAGCATCAGCCTCTCCCATCAACACCACGTCTCCAACCGTGATGAGATGAACGTTTCCGTCTGAATCAACAAGGTTCAAACGACCATCTGGCTCTAATGCTTCGCATTTACCAGAAACCATTTTATCACTTACTTTAACTGTTAGCTGTCTTCCAATAATATTGGATTTATCCTGCCACCTTGCTAGAATTGGAGCAGGTCCACAATTTTGCCAGATTTCATATAGAACTTCTAGATGAGACATATAGGCATTTGCTATTTCCTGAGCATCTGGTAGGTCTGCCTGATAATTTGCAATATCCGTTGATGGGTATACAGCATCTGTAATATCAGGTGCATTTTTAATATTAATACCACATCCAATAATAACATGAGGACTAGCAGACTCTAGTAAAATCCCCCCTATCTTTTTATTATCTACCATCAAATCATTTGGCCATTTTAGAGAAACAGGCACATCAGGGCAGATTATACTTAATGTTTGCACAGCTGCAAGAGAAGCAACAAACGACAATGTAGGCCATTCCTGAATCCCGCGCTTTGGCGTTAAAATCACAGAAAAATACATCCCATCATTTTTTCGGGAAATCCAAACCCTGCCCATTCGGCCACGCCCAGCTGTTTGTTCTTCAACCAGAAAACCGTTACCTTCAGGCAGCCCGTCAAAATTACCAATAAATTCTGTTGCAACGTCGAGAGCAGAAGTTTCTGTCTCCTTTAGGTGAAGTTCCCAATTTTTTGTGTGACGTTCAGCCATAAAAGCGCCCATTATAATGATCCAGACACTGGTAAGCTCTGAACCACAAAGTAAGTCCATTCACGTAATGAGCCAATGATAAAGAAAAATAAAACTGTAACTAATAACGAAATTGAGAGAATTATTACATTTTCCTTTGGGGCAATTTTATCAAGTGGGCTGTCCGCATCTTCAAAATACATGAGTTTGATTATTCTCAGATAATAAAAAGCACCAACCACGGATGTTAACACACCAATTACCGCAAGCGGAATCAATCCTGCATTCACAGCTGCAAGAAATACATACCATTTAGCAAAAAATCCTGCTAAAGGCGGAATTCCAGCCATAGAAAACATAAAAATCATCAAGCCAAACGCCCAATAAGGGTGAGATGACGATAAGCCTGATAAATCAGACAATTTTTGCACCGGAACACCGTCTCGTCTCATCATTAATATGATAGCAAAAGTACCAGCCCCCATAAATATATAGGTGGTCATATAAATCATAACACCAGCAGCACCTTGTTGGGTGCCAGCTGCCAGACCTGCAAGAGCATACCCCATATGTGCAATAGATGAATAAGCCATCATTCTCTTAAGATCTTTTTGCATAATGGCACCAAAAGCACCTAGCAACATTGAGGCAACAGATAATGCAATAATTACCTGCATCCATTCCAGACGAGCGTCAGCAAACACCACATGGGTAACATTCAATAGTAAGGTAATCGCGGCAACCTTAGGAGCAATAGCAAATAGGGCTGTTACAGGCGTTGGCGAGCCTTCATATACATCCGGTATCCACATATGAAAAGGAGCAGCTGAAATTTTAAATGCTAATCCAGATAACAAGAAAACAAGACCAATTATAACGCCAGATGATGCGCCATTTTGTGATATAACAGACGCAATCTCATCAAATTGAGTAGAGCCTGTAAATCCATAAATCAGAGAAGCACCATACAGCAACATACCAGACGAAAGCGCCCCCAGAAGAAAATATTTCAAGCCTGCTTCAGATGATTTCAAGGATTTGGTATTCATTGCTGCAATGACATAAAGTGGCAATGATTGCAGCTCCAAACCCATATATAATGATATCAGATCATTTGCAGAAATCATTAATAGCATGCCAAGAGTAGCTAACATGATAAGAACTTGATATTCTGGCTTTTCCACACCATCAGACCAATCATCATTAACCATAAAGCAGGCAAAAAATGCACCTAACAATACGAGCGCCTTCATATACACCAAAAGCCCATCTACTTTAAATAAGCCCATATAGATGCTTTGCGATTCTGACGGCAGAATAAAGATAGTTGCGAAAGCAATAGCATAGCCAACTAATGCAACTAAGCGTACCATTTTCTTGGCATTTGAGCTTTCACCAACAAAAGCAGCCATTAAAACAAGCCCTAAAGACACTATTACCAGAACATATTCAGGTAACGCTGCTTGAAATGTCATTTGTGTAAACAACATGATTTACTCGATTTCCTTTTATTGCAAATTAGCTGTTAACATAGCAGCGTTTGAGACTGTCTCACTAATGGAAGAAACTACAGGGTTAATGATGTCTAATAATGGCGCAGGATAAATTCCAAACCACAAAATCAGAACTGTTAACGGAACCAAAATACTAATTTCACGGTTATTCAACAAAGGCATTCTTAATACGTCGCCTTTTTCAGCACGACCAAATACCACACGGCGGTAAAGCCAAAGCATATAGGTTGCGCCAAGCACAAGACCAGTTGCTGCAAAAAATGCTACTATCGAGTTTGCTTTATAAGCGCCAACCAAAACTAGAATCTCCCCTACAAATCCCGATGTACCTGGCAATCCAACAGATGCCAGCATCATGATCATGAAAAATACCGCATAATTTGGCATCACATCAGCAACACCGCCATATGCATCAATTTCCCGCGTGTGAAGCCTGTCATATACTATTCCTACACAGAAAAACAAAGCAGCAGAAATAAGACCATGACTTATCATCTGAAACATGGCGCCAGTAATCCCCTGCTCATTTAAAGAAAAAATACCGATAGTAACAAATCCCATATGCGCAACAGATGAATAAGCGATTAGTTTTTTCATATCTGTTTGTGCTAATGCCACAAGTGATGTGTAAATAATCGCAATAACAGATAATGCAAAAATAAACGGTGCAAAATAGGCAGAAGCATCTGGAAACATAGGCAGCGAGAAGCGAATAAAACCGTACCCGCCCATTTTCAATAAAACACCTGCTAATATCATCGAGCCAGCTGTTGGTGCCTCCACATGGGCATCAGGCAACCATGTATGCACTGGCCACATTGGAACCTTCACTGCAAATGACGCAAAAAAACCAATAAATAACCAGAATTGATATTCTGGAGGGAAGTTAAACTGAGCAAGGATAGGAATATCGGTAGTGCCAGCTTGCAGGTACATAACCATAATGCCAACTAGCATAAGTACAGAGCCTGCTAAGGTATATAAAAAGAACTTAAAGGCTGCATAAACCCGTCTTGGTCCGCCCCAAATACCTACAATTAAGAACATAGGTATTAACACGCCCTCAAAAAATAAATAAAACATCATCATATCAAGAGACGCAAACATACCAACCATCATGGTCTCAAGCACCAAGAATGCTATCATAAACTCAGGAACGCGCTGCTTTATTGAGCGCCAACTTGCCAATATCGCAAGAGGCGTTAAAAATGTAGAAAGCAGAATAAATGGCATCGAAATGCCATCCACGCCAAGGTGATAAGATATACCGCTACCAGCAATCCATTCTAACTGTTCTTCAAATTGATATCCTACAAAATCAGGGTCAAACCCGAAATACAGAATAAGAGATATAATGAATGTAAAACTAGAAACCCATAATGCTAGCATTTTGCTATTATGTTCAGCAGATTTTTTATCTCCGCCAGACAGTAATATAAACAGCACGCCAATGAGTGGCAGAAAAGTAACGATAGAGAGAATAGGCCATGAAGATAACATTATCCTACCTCCCAAATCCACTGAAGTACCATGATAACAAAATCACAACTCCGATCATCATTGCAAATGCATAGTGATAAACATACCCCGATTGAATTTTTGACAATCTATTAGATCCATTCATCACCAATCCAGACACGCCGTCTGGACCAAAGGCATCAATTGTCTTTTTATCGCCATTAATCCAAAAGAATTTGCCTAATCTAACAGATGAGCGAACGAATAAAATGTCATACATCTCGTCAAAGAACCATTTGTTATAGAAAAGTGTGTGTATTGGTTTAAAGGCTGAAACCACTTTTCCAGGTAGAGATGGGATAATCCAATAAGCAAGTACCGCAAGACCCACGCCTGAAGCAGCTAAAATAACGGGAAGTCGCTTTACCCATTCTGCTACATGATGCGCTTCTTCCATGGCATGATGTTCAGGAAGAATAAAAATAGAATCTCCCCAAAAATACTTCATATCATAGCCTACAAAAATCTCGTAACCGAACCAGCCAGCAAAAATAGCCCCCAAAGCAAGCGGAATTAGAGGCAATATCATAACCGGCGGTGATTCATGTACATGCACAAAAACTTCATCACTACAGCGCGGTTTCCCGTGAAAGGCCATTATTAAAAGTCTCCAGCTATAAAACGCGGTTAGTAAGGCTGCAGCGCATCCAAGCCAAAATGCTAATTGTCCAGTAAATGAATGTGAAGCCCAAGCAGCTTCCAAAATCATATCTTTTGAGAAATAACCTGCAAAAAATGGAAAACCAGCTAGCGCTAAAGAACCTATCCACATAAATGCATAAGTCAGTGGTATTTTACGCCAAATACCACCCATATTTCTTAAATCTTGCTCATCTGATAGCGCATGAATAACAGACCCTGCTCCTAAAAATAACAAGGCTTTAAAAAAGGCATGTGTTGTAAGATGAAACATAGCAGCAGGGTAGGCAGAAACGCCTGCTGCAAAAAACATATAGCCCAATTGAGAACAAGTAGAATATGCAATTACCCGTTTAATATCAAACTGTGTCATGCCAATAGTTGCGGCAAATATAGCTGTAAGTGCGCCCACCACTGTTATCACATCAAGCGCAAAAGGCGCATACTCAATAACAGGTGATAATCGGCAAACCAAAAACACCCCTGCGGTAACCATGGTAGCTGCATGAATTAGAGCAGAAACAGGCGTTGGACCTTCCATCGCATCTGGCAACCATGTATGAAGTCCAAGCTGTGCCGATTTGCCCATTGCCCCAATAAATAATAAAATCGCTGCAACTTCCAATGCAGGAAGCTCAAACCCTAAAAATACAATAGATACATCTGCAAATTTTGAGGCATTTTGAAATATCTCATCAAATTGAATACTTCCAAAAAGATAAAAAATAACAAAAATACCAAGAGCAAAACCAAAATCACCTACCCTATTAACAATAAAGGCTTTCATAGCTGCCTTGTGCGCCGAAGGTTTATGATACCAAAAACCAATCAGCAAATAAGAGGCGACGCCAACGCCTTCCCACCCAAAAAATAACTGCAGCAAATTATCAGCAGTAACCAGCATCAGCATGGCAAATGTAAATAAGCTAAGATAAGCCATAAAACGCGCTCTTGCTTTATCATGGTGCATATAGCCTATAGAATAGATATGCACACAAGATGAAACAGATGTTACAACAATTAGCATCACCGCAGTGAGCGTATCAAAGCGAAATGACCAATTAGCCACAAAATCAGCTGAATCTATCCACCTTGCTACCTCTATAGTCACTGAATTATGGTTAAGGGCAACATCATAAAATGCATAGCAGGACAGCAAAAATGACGAACAAACTCCAACCACTGAAATAACTTCAGCAGGCAAATTTTGCTGCCTCACAGAAAGAAGCCCAGCAACAAGCGCACCAATTAATGGCAAAAATACAATTGCTTGATATAGCACTTTGTTACCCTTTCATCACATTTAGATCTTCAACTGCAATAGACCCTCTATTTCGGAAATAAATCACCAAAATAGCCAAACCTATAGCAGCTTCAGCAGCAGCAACAGTTAAAATAAATAAAGAGAATACCTGACCAGATAAGGTTCCTGTATAGGCGGAAAAAGCAACCAGATTGATATTTACAGAAAGTAAAATAAGTTCTATCGACATCAAAATCGTAATTACGTTCTTACGATTAATAAAAATTCCAAACACACCAAAAACAAATAAAATAGCTGACACAGATAAGTAATGAGATAGCGTAACTTCCATCATGTTATTTACTCCTGATACCAGAGCCAGAAGTCACAGAGACAATTTCAATGCTCTCTTCTCGGCTTCTCTCATTCTGTTTTGAAATGGACTGACGGCGGACATTTTCTCGCTTACGAAGGGTTAGTGTAATTGCTCCAATCATAGCAACAAGCAATATAAGTCCGGCAAGTTGAAACAGATAAATATAATCTGTATACAAAACCAAACCAAGCGCACGCGTATTACTTACCTCATTTAAAACAGGGGCTGTCTGAGGCATATTTTCACTGTTGAAAAATACAAATAAGATCTCAATCAACAAAAGCCCACCGACGCCAAGACCCAACGGTAAGTAACGCTGAAACCCATCCCTTAATTCTGCATAGTTGATATCTAGCATCATCACAACGAACAAGAAAAGAACTGCTACGGCACCAACATAAACAACAACCAGCAGCATAGCCAAAAACTCAGCACCTAATAATACAAATAATCCAGCTGCATTAAAAAATGCTAATATCAGAAACAAAACTGAATGCACCGGATTACGTGAGGAAATAACCATTAATCCAGATAGACAGGTTATCGACGCAAAAAGATAGAAAAACAACGATTCAATCATTTCCTATTCCACTTATGAGCCGAACTTATGCGCGGCATTAAAAACTGCTTATAACTCATTATATTATTTTAAAAAATAACTATCGCCATTTTGCGTCAAGCGCAAGGTTACGAGCTATTTCCCCTTCCCACCTATCGCCGTTTGCAAGCAATTTATCTTTGTCATAAAAAAGCTCTTCACGGGTTTCTGTCGCAAATTCAAAATTTGGTCCTTCTACAATAGCATCAACAGGGCACGCTTCTTGGCAAAAGCCACAATAAATACATTTTGTCATATCGATATCATAACGAGTGGTGCGCCTTGAACCATCTGCTCTTGGCTCTGCTTCAATTGTAATTGCTTGTGCTGGGCAAACTGCCTCACATAGCTTACAGGCGATGCATCTTTCCTCACCATTAGCATACCGCCTCAATGCGTGCTCTCCGCGGAAGCGAGGTGATAATACCCCCTTCTCAAAAGGGTAGTTTAAGGTCACTTTTGGTTTAAAAAAATATTTTAATGTAAGCGCCAGACCTTGAAGAATCTCAAGAAGCAGAAAGGATCTGATCGCATTTATTGCAGCTTGCATAATACAAAGTCTCTTTTCTAATTTAGACCAGCAGTTGCTGGCAACATATCAAAACTAACTAAAAATCCAGCTGTAAGAACAACCCATAAAAGCGAGAAGGGAAGAAATACTTTCCATCCCAAACGCATCAGCTGGTCATAACGATACCTTGGTGTGGTTGCCCGCATCCAAAGAAACACGAACAACACCATGCAAATCTTCAAAATAAACCAAATAGGACCTGGAATGGCATTTAAAGGAAAAATATCTAGCGGAGGCAGCCAGCCCCCTAAAAATAATATCGTGGTCATGGCACTCATTAAAATCATGTTGGCATATTCACCAAGAAAGAAAAGAGCAAAACTCATTGAGCTATATTCTACGAAATAACCAGCCACCAATTCAGACTCACCTTCAGGTAAATCAAAAGGAGCTCTGTTTGTTTCTGCTAAAGTGGAGATAAAAAATATAACAAACATCGGAAATAAAGGAATGGCAAACCAAACCGTTTTCTGAGCTTCAATAATATCTGATAGATTTAATGAACCAACACATAACAACACAGTAATAATAACCAAGCCCATTGATACTTCATAGGATACCATTTGAGCTGCTGAACGCAATGCGCCTAAGAAGGCATATTTCGAGTTACTTGCCCACCCAGCCATAATGATGCCATATACACCAAGGGAAGAAACTGCAAAAAGATATAAAATACCAACATTAATATCGGCTATTACAAGTGATTCACCAAACGGAATGACGGCCCAAGCAACCAAAGCCAAAACAAATGTCAACATAGGCGCGATAACAAATGTAACCTTATCTGCACCTGCAGGCAAAATAGTCTCTTTCGAGAGGAGTTTTAGCGCATCTGCAAATGGTTGCAGCAGCCCGAAAGGACCAACAACATTGGGTCCTTTGCGTAATTGCATAAAACCAATAACCCGTCTTTCTGCAAGCGTTAAATATGCAACCCCAATAAGCAATGGAACAATAACGATGAATACCTGAAGTATAATCCAGCCAAGTTCAATCAAATATGTCAAATTAAGCTCACCCATTTGAATCCCTACTCAGCTGCAATTTGGTTTGAATAATTTTCACGGGATGTTCTGCTTTCCGCCATTGTCTTGGATGCGCGGCTTATAGAACATGTCATATAAAACTCTTGCAAACTAGGAACAATAGGATCGGTTGATATTTTACCTGACTTGCCAACACGTTTCCACCTTGATGGAAGTATTTGCCCTATTTCAGCAAAATGCGGAAAATTTGTTATTAAATTTTGACGGCATGCATCATGCGTATCAAAAGCAAGTGGCTGACCTATAACAGCTGAAAAGGCTCTGATAATTGACCAATCATCTTTTGCTTCACCTGGCGGAAATGCTGCTCGTTTTGTTTCCTGCACCCTACCCTCAAAATTCAGGTATAATCCATTTTTCTCAGTATAGGCGGCACCTGGTAAAATAACATCTGCTGCATGTGCACCAGCATCCCCATGATGACCTTGATAGACAATAAAACAATTATCCAACTTACTAGTATCAATTTCATCCGCACCAAGCAGCCAAATCATTCCCATGTTGCCATCACCAGCATCTGCTAGCATCTTTTTCGCCGATTTTCCTGTTTTATTGTTAGGCACAAAACCAATATCAAGTCCAGCCACACGCGAAGCAGCTTTATGCAACAAATTGAAGCCATTCCAGCCTTTATGCACAATTTCAAACGTCTTTATCATCTCAGAAAATTGAAATAATAATGCCTGAGAATCGTCACGGGTTAACACCCCATTACCAACAATCACCATTGGATTTTTAGCAGATTTAAGCACCTCACTAAATGGATGCGTTTGGTTAATTATGTCTTTTATAATCTGCGCATCACTACCAAGACAGTCAGCGGGATAGGTTAAATCCATTTTCTCGCCAATATAGGCAACAGGCAATCCATTTGATAAATAACGCTTTCGAATTCTAGCATTCATCACAGGTGCTTCAATACGCGGGTTACTTCCTACGATTAAAACTGCATCTGCTTGGTCAATACCAGCTATCGTAGTATTAAATAAATAACCACCGCGAGCTGAAACATCTATGTTAGCGCCATCTTGTCTGCAATCCATATGTGGCGAGCCAATCTTCTCCATCAAGGATTTCATTGCAAACATAGTCTCAGCATCTATCTGGTCGCCCGCAATTACACCAAAATTAGCTGGCTTTACTCTTTTAAGGTTTTTAGCGATTGCCGCAAAAGCTTGATCCCAGCTTGCAGCTTCTAACTTTCCATTTTCTTTGCGTACATAAGGCGTGTCCAAACGCTGATTTTTTAACCCGTCAATAGCAAATCTTGCTTTATCTGAAATCCATTCTTCGTTTACATCCTCATTTAATCTAGGCATTACACGCATTACCTGATTACCACGAGAATCAATCCTAATATTTGATCCCTGAGCATCCATCACATCAATAGATTCTGTTTTATTTAGCTCCCACGGTCTTGAAATAAATGCATAAGGTTTGCTCGTTAAAGCACCAACAGGGCATAGATCAATTACATTTGCACTTAATTCCGATGCAATTGTTTTTTCAAGATAAGTTGTAATTTCCACCTGCTCGCCGCGTCCAATAGCGCCAAGTTCAGGAACGCCAGCAACTTCAGTAGCAAATCTGACGCATCTTGTACAATGGATACATCTGGTCATAATTGTTTTGATCAGCGGTCCCATTTGTTTTTCTTCAACCGCCCTTTTAGACTCCTTATAACGGGAACCATCATGACCATATCCCATTGCCTGGTCCTGCAAATCACACTCCCCACCTTGGTCACAGATAGGACAATCAAGAGGATGATTTAGCAATAGAAATTCCATTACACCTTCGCGTGCTTTTTTAACCCGATCAGATTGAGTGCTGATGACCATGCCATCTGCTGCAGGCATCGCACAACTAGCAACAGGTTTTGGAGCTCGTTCCATATCGACCAAACACATCCGGCAATTACCTGCTATGGATAGGCGCTCATGATAACAAAAACGAGGAATTTCAAATCCTGCTTCCTCGCATGCCTGAAGCACACTTGCACCCTGTTCTACTTCAACCTCAATAGAATTTACCGTTAATTTAGGCATTTATCTCATCTCTATTCCGCTGCTTGCGTGACTGATTTATACATTTGTATTCTTCTCTCAATTTCAGGTCTAAAATTTTTAATCAAACCTTGGATTGGCCATGCTGCAGCATCTCCTAATGCGCAAATGGTATGACCCTCAACCTGTTTGGTAATTTCATAAAGCGTGTCAATTTCATGCGGCTCTGCTTGACCTCTTACCATACGGTCCATCATCCGCCACATCCATCCAGTTCCTTCTCGACACGGAGTACACTGACCACAACTTTCATGCTTATAAAAATAGGAAAGACGGCTTATAGCACGAACAACATCAGTGCTCTTATCCATAACAATAATTCCGGCGGTGCCAAGACCAGTCCCAGCTGCCTTTAATGCATCAAAATCCATTGTCATTGTCTCACACACATCTTTTGTCATAAGCGGTGTTGATGAGCCCCCAGGAATAACGGCTAATAAATTATTCCATCCACCACGCACGCCACCAGCATGCTTTTCCAGCAATTCTTTTAAAGGAATACCCATTTCTTCTTCTACGTTACAAGGCGTATTCACATGACCCGAGATACAAAAAAGCTTTGTTCCAGTATTATTTTCCTTACCAAGTGAAGCAAACCAGCTGCCACCGCGACGCAATATAGTTGGCGCAACAGCAATCGATTCAACATTATTCACAGTGGTTGGACATCCATACAAACCCACTCCAGCTGGGAAAGGCGGCTTTAAACGAGGTTGCCCTTTTTTACCTTCAAGAGATTCTAAAAGCGCTGTTTCCTCACCACATATATAGGCACCAGCGCCACGATGAACATAAACATCAAACGCCCAGCCAGAACCAGCTGCATTTTTACCAAGCAAGCCAGCGGCATACGCTTCGTCAACTGCTGCCTGCAACGTTTTGTATTCATTAACAAATTCGCCACGAATATAAATATATGCAACATGCGCTCTCATAGCGAAGCCAGCAACAACACACCCTTCTATTAATTTATGAGGCTCATTCCTTAATATATCTCTATCTTTACAGGTTCCCGGCTCTGACTCATCCGCATTCACCACCAAATAATGAGGTCTATTAGTAACCTCTTTTGGCATAAACGACCATTTTAGACCTGTTGGAAAGCCTGCGCCTCCTCTGCCTCGTAGACCTGATTGTTTCATTTGTTCAATGATTTCATCATGTCCGAGTGCCAGTATTGATTTGGTATTATCCCAATCACCACGCTTTTTTGCAGCAGTCAGACCTGCTTCTTGCCAACCATAAATATTTGTAAAAATACGGTCTTTATCTTGTAACATAACTCAGACCCCGCTTATTTTAGCTGAACTAGCAGCTGTTTTTTTTGATTTTGCATCTGGCTTTTTGCTTGGCTTAGCTGATTTGCTACCTAAAATATCACTAAGAGAAGTTGCTCCTGTTTCAGCTTGTGAGCCAGATCGTTTTATGACAGAACCTACTGGAGGCGGCATATCATTACTTAATGCATCAATCAAAGCCTCGGTAGAATCATAATCAAGATCTTCATAAAAATCATCATTAACCTGAATTATAGGCGCATTAACACACGCTCCCAAACACTCAACTTCAAGCAAACTAAATTTACCATCTGGTGTTATTTGACCAGATGTAATTCCTAATTTATCCTTGATACAACGTGATAAATCATCTGAACCACGCAACATACATGGCGTCGTTCCACATAGCTGTAAAAAATATTTACCAACTGGTTTTAGATTAAACATGGTATAAAAACTAGCTACTTCAAGCACACGGATTTTAGCCATTCCAAGCTTTTCTGCAATCACCTCAATTGCTTTCATTGGTATCCAGTTATCATGCTGACGTTGCGCCAAATCAAGCAAAGGCATAACTGCTGAGGCTTGCCGCCCTTCTGGATATTTAGCTATTATCTTAATAATCTCAGCTTCATTTTCAGCAGTGAATTCAAAATTTTCTGGCTGTTCTTCAGCAACTAAGTCGTGAATACTCATCTATCTATCTCACCAAACACAACATCCAAAGAGCCTATAATAGCCACGGAATCCGCTAACATATGACCTCTGGACATTTCATCAACTGCTGCCATAAAGAAATATCCAGGGGCTCTTATTTTGCACTTATAAGGCTTGTTAGTACCATCCGCTACCAGATAAACACCAAACTCTCCTTTTGGTGCTTCAACAGCTGTGTAACTCTCAGAAGCGGGAACGTGAAAGCCTTCAGTATATATTTTGAAATGATGAATCAAAGCTTCCATTGACATTTTCATATCACCCCTACGAGGCGGTGTGATTTTATTATTATCTGCTAAAACAGAGCCTGGTTCCATCTTGCTTATAGCCTGTTTAATGATGGACAATGATTGCTTCATTTCTTCAACACGCACCAAGTAACGTGCATAGCAATCACCTGTTTTGCCAACTGGAATATCAAATTCCATTTCGTCATACGCATCATAAGGGTTTGATTTTCTTAAATCCCATGCAAGCCCAGATGCTCTTATCACAGGACCGCTCATGCCTAAATCAAGCGCTTGCTCTGATGTTAACACACCAATATCAACTGTTCTTTGTTTGAAAATTCGATTATTCGTAAGTAATGTCTCTAAATCTGTAATGAAATTGGGGAATTTTTCGCACCAAGCAACAATATCATCTGCCAAACCGTCTGGTAAATCTTGATGAACCCCACCAGGACGAAAATAAGCTGCGTGCAAGCGGGCGCCTGATGCGCGCTCACAAAATTCTAACAAATGTTCTCTTTCTTCAAATCCCCATAATAAAGGGGTCATGGCACCAACATCGATTGCAAAAGTAGTCAAATTCAAAATATGGTTGAGTATTCTGCCAATTTCGCAAAACATAACCCGTATTAGCTGGGCACGACGTGGCACTTTTATTTGAAGTGCCTTTTCAATTGCAAGCACCCATGCATGTTCTTGATTCATCGGGGATACATAATCCAGGCGATCAAAATAAGGCAAAGCTTGTAAATAAGTTTTATGCTCTATTAATTTTTCAGTCCCGCGATGCAGCAAGCCAACATGCGGGTCAGCCCGTTGAATTACTTCCCCATCCATTTCAAGCACTAAACGAAGAACACCGTGTGCTGCTGGATGCTGCGGGCCAAAATTCAATGTTAATGGTCTGATTTGCATTTCACCCATAATCAAGCATCTCCATCTTGTTTTAACATGGTGTCTTTTTCTTCTTCTGCATTAAGTGTTGAATGGACAAGCTCTTGGTCGCCTTCCCATGGGCTTAAGAAATCAAAATCTCTATATTCTTGGGTTAACTGAACTGGCTGATACGCAACTCTTTTTTCTATGTCGTCATATCTTACTTCGACATATCCAGTTAGCGGAAAGTCTTTTCGCAAAGGATGTCCTTCGAACCCATAATCAGTAAGCAATCTTCGAAGGTCTGGGTGGTCTGAGAAGAATAATCCATACATATCCCAAACTTCTCTTTCCGACCATTCCGCAGATTTAAAAAAACCTGTAACAGATGGTACTATTTGCCCTTCATCAACTGCACATAATATTCTTACACGCTGATTATTGGATATAGATAATAATTGATAAACAAGCTCAAATCTTTGCAGTCTATCTGGATAATCAACGGCTGTAAGGTCTGATAATTGCGCAAAATCTAAATCCACATTTGATTTTAAAATTGTCAATGTAGTGAATAACTTATCCAATTGACACCGATATACAAGCTCCCCACTAGCAGATGGCTCATACAACGCATTATCTGCTAGCAAAGCAGAGAGGAGTGGAGCAAAGTCTTGCTTCACATCAGGGGTATTTTTTTCTGAATGTGTAATATCTGCAGATGTCACGGAAATGGGACCTATTTAAAATTGAATATAAGTTACTTGATTTATCTTCTTGCTATTGTTTCTGTTCGCCTAATTTTTTTCTGCAATTGTAACAGACCATAAATCAACGCTTCTGCAGTTGGAGGACACCCTGGAACATAAACATCAACAGGCACTATCCGATCACACCCACGAACAACAGCATAAGAGTAATGATAATACCCTCCTCCATTAGCACAAGACCCCATTGACAAAACCCATCTAGGCTCTGGCATTTGGTCATACACACGCCTCAATGCGGGTGCCATTTTATTAGTAAGCGTGCCAGCAACAATCATTACATCAGACTGACGTGGGCTTGGTCTAAATAACATACCGTAACGATCCATGTCATATCTGCTGGCTGCTGAATGCATCATCTCAACAGCGCAACAAGCAAGACCAAAAGTCATAGGCCAAAGTGACCCTGACCGTGCCCAGTTAAAAAGCTTGTCAGCACTGGCAATTACAAAACCACGGTTAGTGATTTCATCAGCAACTGCATTCAGTATCTTATCTTGCGTTTCACCTGGCGGGATGGGTCTGTCCAAATGCGTTGGAATTACTCCCATTCTAATGCCCCTTTCTTCCACTCATAAATAAATCCGATAGTTAAAACACCAAGAAATACAATCATTGACCAGAAGCCAAGCAATCCAATTTCTCCCAAGGCCACCGCCCATGGAAATAGAAAGGCAATTTCCAAATCAAATATAATAAAAAGGATAGCAACCAAGTAAAATCTTACATCAAACGGTTTGCGTGAATCATTAAAAGCATCAAATCCACATTCGTATGCAGTCAATTTTTCTATGTCAGGCTCGCTTCTGCCTATCAACATAGAACCAATGACAAATGCCCCAGATAACCCGATAGCTATCATTAAGAACACAGCAATTGGCAAATATTCGGATAAATACATATCCATTGTACAACAATAACCCCCATTTGATTCGACTAAAGTCTCAAATAACACCACGTTAATTAAAATATGGAGGGAATAAATGCAAGCATCTTTGAACGTGTTTTTCACAAATTAAAGTTTAAATCTAAGAGCAGTTTTTTTAAAAGCAACTCCAAGATAAA
>JABJAN010000049.1 GCA_018666135.1 Alphaproteobacteria bacterium
ATGCCATTCTTGACTGGTAATACACATATTGTTCCTGTCATGGTAGGTGATGCAGCTAAATGCTCGCAGATAAGCCAAATATTATTAGAAAAATACGGATTTTATATACAGCCTATTAATTTCCCAACTGTTCCAAAAGGCACAGAAAGACTGCGTATAACTCCAGGTCCATTGCATACAGAAGAGATGATAAATGATTTGGTATTAGCCTTATCAAAGACCTTTAAGGAAATCAGCCCGCCATCTGTCGTTGCATCTAATGCGAACAACCAGGCAATATCAGCCTAATTTATATTTAGTAATAGTTTCAGTCTGAGCGCACATATGAGTCTTAAATCAATTCCGGATGACCACCCTTCATTTCCACCTGTTGCCAAGACAGGGCTGTTATTAGTAAATCTTGGAACCCCAGATGCAACTGATAAAAAATCAATGCGCCGGTATCTAAAACAGTTTTTATCAGACAAACGCGTTGTTGAGGTGCCAAGGATATTATGGTGGATTATTCTAAATGGAATTATTCTAAATACGCGTCCTAAAAAATCTGGTCAGGCATATGATAAAGTCTGGCTGAAGAATGATAAGGACGGAAGCCCGTTACGAAAAACCACAAGATTACAAGCTGAATATTTAGCCAAAACATATAGTAACATTCCAAATCTTGAAATTGCATGGGCAATGAGATATGGAAACCCCTCAATTCCAGATAAATTAAATGAATTAAAATCAAAGGGTTGTAGCCAATTCTTAATTCTGCCTATGTACCCACAATATGCAGCAGCAACAACAGCAACTGTTAATGATGAAGTATATAAGTGGGCATTACAGCAAAGATGGCAACCTGCTATTAGAACTGTACCTCCCTGGCATGATCATCCAATTTACATAGAAGCGTTAGCTCAATCCTTTCATCGATATTTTCTTCAAGGCAACACTCCAGACCATTTAGTTTTATCTTTTCATGGCATTCCAGAGAGATATTTCACATTAGGAGACCCCTATCACTGCCATTGTATGAAAACAGCACGGTTATTCCGAGAAAAACTTGATTGGCCTAATGAAAAACTATCTGTTACCTTTCAATCACGTTTTGGCAGCGAGCCTTGGATTAAACCATATACAGATAAAACATTGGAAGCACTTGGAGAGGCAAAGACAAAATCACTTGCCATTATGGCACCTGGTTTTTCTGCTGATTGTTTAGAAACATTAGAAGAATTGGCAATGGAAGGCAAAGAAATATATACAGAAGCTGGAGGCAAAAATTTCTCTTACATTCCATGCTTGAATGAGAGCAGTTATGGCATGAATGTTATCTATTCTTTGGTAAAAGAAAACCTTGCAGGATGGATTGATGTATAATCAAAATTACATTTTATCAAACAGAGAAAATACTTTTTGAACTTGCAAAATAAATCAGTTAACAATACCCATTTTATCAGGTATGACTGTTTTACTAGGTGAACAAAATATAAGCGGCTGTGGTGTAGTGGTAGCACAAGAGCCTTCCAAGCTCTTAGGGCCAGTTCGAACCTGGTCAGCCGCTCCAAAAATCACCCTTTTGAGATTTATCAAAAACCAGAAGCCTGTATTGGTCGTAATTAAATATAAGAATTTATTATGTATTGTAATCAGAAAGTTGAGTAAAAATGAGCACTGAATTAAATTGTATTTGTATGCGAGATAGAACTGTGTGTAATTGTAATCGATCTGCAGAAATTGAACAAACCGAGAGCCGCGATTGCTCATGCGGTCGCTCGCCGACTGGAAAATGTATGAGCTGGCATGCGTTATCCGAAAAAGTATATCTTCAGCGTAAATCTGAATTTGAAGCTTCTGCAAATTAACAAAAAATGATTAGTGTCGTTTTTTGTAATCTCATAAATTTTTTAAAATATATCTAAAAAATTGGATTGTTGCTTTGACAAGTTTTAGAATATCCTTATTTGCTGCTTTCATTTTTTATATCCAATCTTATTCTTAAAATTTTAAGGCTATGTATTGGTGGAAAAAATATAAGGGGTAAGATAATGGTAATCGGCATTTGTTGTTTCTTTTTACCGAGGTATGGATATGGAAATCCGCCAACTAGCTGTTTGGAAAATAACAAATTTCTCAGACAAGAATTAGTAGCAAATGATTGAGCGCTCATTTATTGCGTTTCTTATCGGGCGCGTGTC
>JABJAN010000050.1 GCA_018666135.1 Alphaproteobacteria bacterium
GTTGGTTCATCTAACAACAACATATCAGGCGCACTAAGAAGTAATTTACATAGAGCAACCCGTCGTTTTTCACCCCCAGATAGAGTGGTTACATCTGCATCTGGTTCTGGCACACGCAAGGCATCCATTGCAATTTGTGCTTTTCGTTCGAGATCCCATCCATCAACTGCATCTATTTGCTCTTGTAATTCTGCCTGCTCGTTAATCAAATCATTCATTTCATCATCAGATAATTCTTCAGCAAAACGAGCACTTACCTCATTAAATCTATCCACTAGCTGTTTTGCTTTACCAAGACCTGATAAAACATTGCCTGCAACATCTATATTTGGGTCAAGCTCTGGTTCTTGGGCAAGATACCCAATATTCAACCCATCAGCTGCTTGTGCCTCGCCTGTAAAATCAGTCTCAATGCCAGCCATTATTTTTAGCAATGTTGATTTACCTGCTCCATTTAATCCAAGCACACCAATTTTGGCGCCTGGCAAGAAAGAAAGGCTGATATCTTTCAATACTTCTTTGCCACCAGGATATGTTTTTCCAAGGCGGTGCATTGAATATACATATTGAGAGCTGACCATTGTTTTTTTCCTTTGACAAATAAGTAATTTAGTACGGTGATAAATGATTTGCGCATGAAGTGCCAGTCATCAATTATTTTTAATTTACAACAATACGGGCTTCAAAAATATGTATAAGAACCTACACAATAAATTCCGTTTATTTTTAATAATTATTTAGAGGTGATTTTATATTGCCGACGTAAGTTCCCAGATTTATCGAACTGCTGAATTAACTGTTCTCCATCTGCAATGCTGGTATTTTCTATCCATAATAAAACACCCCCTTCTCCATCACTGCTCACCGAAATAATTTTTTGCCCCTCAGATAAAGATATTGAATATTCTGAGAACGGGTCATTAGTATCAGATAATTTTTGCTGTAATCCAAAGACAAGGGCAATAACACCTAAAATAATAAGTATTCCCATAATAATTGAGGCTAATTTTATCATTTTTAGGGATTTATCTGACATTGATGCGTGCTTATTGGGTGTTATTTCTTCGCTATTTGATGTATCATGCATGATAATGAAAAATCCTCATCATATTACTATTGAATGCCCGTCCGACCAATCGAAATGCCGAATTGATAAGTTTATAACTGATCACTTATCAGAGAGCAATTATTCTCGATCACGAATTAAAGCACTAATTCAAGATGGCAACTTATTGATAGATGACACAGTAATAGATGACCCATCTGCAAGCGTCAAACCTGGTAGCTGCTATATATTAACAATACCTGCTGTTATAGATGACACACCACAAGCAGAAGATATACAATTGGACATTCTATTTGAAGATGCCGATTTAATTGTGATTAATAAGCCAGCTGGATTAGTTGTTCACCCGGCACCTGGCTCTCCAAATGGTACTTTGGTGAATGCGCTATTATATCATTGCGGCGAGGGATTAACTGGCATAGGCGGTGTTGCAAGACCAGGAATTGTCCACCGGCTAGATAAAGAAACCTCTGGTGTTATGGTAGCTGCCAAATCTCAACACGCACATATCGGACTAAGTGAATTATTCGCCTCACATACAATTAACAGAAAATATGAGGCACTTTGCTGGGGGGTTCCATCTGCAATGCAGGCAACAATTGATGCGCCTCTTGGAAGACATATGATAGACCGTAAGAAACAAACTATTCGCGAAAATGGCCGTCATGCTATTACTCATTATTCTGTACTAAAATTATTTCCGCCCTTTGGCTGTCGAATAGCCTGCACACTTGAAACTGGTAGAACGCATCAGATACGAGTGCATTTAACTTCTATTGGTCATTCAATTATTGGCGATTCAATATATGGAAGACCGCAACGTGTTGCACAAATGCCAGATAAAATAAGTAGACAAGCTCTTGCTGCTATAAGAGCCTTTGATCGACAAGCGCTACACGCATCTGAGTTAGGATTTGTACATCCAGTTACCCATGAACATATGGATTTTTCTGCTCCATTTCCAGAAGATATGGAAAACCTGCAAACCCTTATCGAAAACGCTGTTTACGAACGCGGACACACTTATATTTAATCACATCTTTAAAACCCATTGGCCAATTCATATATATAAAGTAACAGATAATTTTATTTAAAATATAGAGGTAGGTTTATGACTAAAAATGCGCTTATTCCTGCATTAACACCAGATGGAAATTTATCAAAATATTTAGCACGCATACGCTCATTCCCAATGTTGGGTCAAGATGAAGAATATATGCTAGCAAAGGCATGGTCTGATAGAGATGACGTGGAAGCTGCGCATAAGCTAGTTACCAGCCATTTGCGTCTAGTTGCTAAGATTGCTATGGGATATCGCGGGTATGGATTGCCGCTATCAGACCTTATATCAGAGGGTAATATTGGTATGATGCATGCAGTTAAAAAATTTGATGCAGAGCGCGGATTCAGATTAGCTACCTATGCAATGTGGTGGATCAAAGCCTCAATTCAAGAATATATTTTACGCAGCTGGTCTCTTGTTAAGATTGGCACTACAGCTGCCCAAAAAAAGTTATTTTTTAATCTAAGACGGCTAAAAGGAAAAATTGATGCTATTGATGGCGGCGATCTAAAGCCAGATCAGGTAACCTATATTGCAGATACACTAGAGGTCTCAGAAAGTGACGTGGTTTCAATGAACCAGCGTATGTCAGGAGGCGATAAATCGCTTAATTCTCCGATGGCAAGTGACCTTGATGGCGGCGGTGAATGGCAGGACTGGATTGAGGATGAACGGGAAAATCAGGAAGTTGAATTTGCCGAAAAAGAAGAATTCGAAGCGCAATATTCTGTTGTGAAAGAAGCATTAAAGAGCCTCAATAACAGAGAACAGAGGATTATTCATGCCCGCCGGTTAACAGAGCCAGCACTTACTCTTGAAGAATTATCAGAAGAATTCAGTGTAAGCCGAGAGCGCATTCGTCAAATTGAAGTAAGAGCATTTGAAAAACTATCAGAAGCTGTAAAAACAAAGTCTGCTGAGCTCAATTTACTGCCTCTTTCATCTTGAAAAGAGAAATAATATAACCAAACTGATAGGATATTTAATCTATATCAGCTTGCTATAAAAGGATCTTTGACCAAAATTGTATCTTCGCGTTCTGGGCTAGTTGACAGCAAAGCCACTGGTATTTGTGTTAGCTCCTCAAGTCGTCTTATATATTTGACTGCATTTGCGGGCAAATCAGCCCAGCTACGCGCACCATATGTTGTCTCACTCCAGCCTGGCATTTCTTCATAAATAGGCACGCAGTTTATTTGTGATTGCGTATCTGCTGGAAAATAAGTGATTTTCTTGCCATCAACTTCATACCCAACACATATTTTTAGCGTCTTAAAACCATCTAATACATCTAGCTTAGTCAGTGCCATACCTGTTATGCCAGCCATTAATCCTGCCTGACGAACCATCACAGCATCAAACCATCCGCATCTTCTCTTGCGACCAGTAACAGTTCCAAACTCACGACCTTTTTCACCCATTCTTTGTCCATCTTCTGCAAAGTCTTCTGTTGGGAAGGGACCCTCACCTACTCTGGTGGTATAGGCTTTGGTTATGCCAAGCGTAAAATGAATATTGGATGGTCCAGTACCACTCCCCGTTGCAGCCTGTGCTGCAACAGTATTTGAGGAAGTAACAAATGGGTAGGTTCCGTGGTCTATATCTAGCATAACCCCTTGCGCGCCCTCAAATAAAACTCGCTTACCGCTAATATGCGCTGCACCAAGCACTTCCCAGCTTCTTCCTGTATATGATAAAATTTCAGGAATTATTGGCTTCAACTGTTCTAATATAGACCTAGCTAAAACAGCCTCTTCTCCAGAAGCCTTCAGAAAAATATTGTGCCAATTCACAATTTGTTCAATTTTTTCTTCAAGGATTGCAACATTGGATAGGTCTGCTATACGAATGGCACGCCTGGCTATTTTATCTTCATAAGCAGGACCAATACCGCGGCCTGTAGTACCAATTTTACCTGAACCACGCAGTAGCTCCCTTGCCTTATCTACCTGCGCATGAATAGGCAATATCAGAGTTGCCGTTTCAGATACCATAAGATTTCTAGGAGAGATTTCAACTCCCTGTTCACGCAAGGTATTTATCTCAGAAATCAAATGAAAGGGATCGACTACCGTACCATTGCCAATAATGGATAATTTACCAGAACGAACAGTACCAGAAGGAAGAATAGAAAGTTTATATTCTTTTCCGTCTATAACAAGTGTATGACCTGCATTATGACCTCCTTGGAAGCGAACAACAATATCTGCCCGTTCCGAAAGCCAATCTACAATCTTGCCCTTACCTTCATCTCCCCACTGGGTTCCAATTACAGCTACATTTGCCATCCAATTACCTTATTCTTCGAGCGATTCTGGTGTAGAATCTGAGTTACGTACAATAAAAGCACATTTAAGCTGCCTTGCCTCTATCAAAGCCATCTTATCACTTCCTTTATATCTGCCTTGGATCACGCAGCGCCCTCGGTCAATATAGCTAAGCACCGTTTGTTTTGGAATATTACTTGGCATATATATCCACTTTGGAGGGGATAAATCAGGCAAGCCTCTTAATACTCGTTCCATATATACAGAAAGCCCTGTTGCTGGCTCTGAGAAATCTGTTAAATAAGCACCGCCTCTTGCTATCTCGCCTCTTAATCCAGAAGCAAAAATCGAAAAGCCAACACCTGTATGATAGTCAAACCCTTGCCTTTCAAGTGGATCTAATGTGACAGGCAAATCTGGATAGGCTTCATGCAACTGTTCTGCAACAAAAAGCATATCCTGCATCATCTTAGCTGCGTTATCAGGCATTTGCCCTATCAATCCGGCAAGGGCTTGCTTAGTTGTTCCTGATGCATTGATGATATCAATAATCAGTTTGACATTATCATCTTTAATCGCCTGTAACGCATCAATGTCTTTTTCATGAATAGCATTACTAGCTGATTTTTTATTGCTAGGTGAGAGATTCTGCATCAAGCTATCTGCTAGTAAAGGCGCACCAAGATCAATGGTAAGGGATGTGATGCCGACATTATTCAGCGCTTTCACTCCTAAAATTAAAATCTCAGCTGTGGCAGTCGCATCGTTAAATCCAATTAACTCTGCCCCTACTTGAAATAGTTGTCGCTCTGAATTGAGAGTATCTGGCAATACACGCATCACATCACCTTCATATGCGATGCGAAGCGGGCGTGGCTTATGCGCAAGTCTGGTTCCAGATATTCTAGCAATCTGGGCTGTCATGTCAGATCGAAGCGCCATCATATTTTGAGTAAGAGGATCCATTACCCTAAAGGATTTAGCTGCTGTCGCGGCACCAGGTCCTTTAGCAAGCAAGGTTGCTTCAAATTCAACAAGTGGCGGTTTTACTCTGCGATATCCAAATTGCGCGAATGTATCTAGCAGCGTTGAGATCGCACGACTATTTTGAGTTGCAACTGGATCAAGCAGATCCATTAACCCTGCGGGCAGCAATCCTTGATTGTCATTATCATCTTCGCTTATAGCCATCTGCTTTTTGAAACCCTAAATATTGCCAAGCCATTTGTTCTATTGGCAAACAGCTCCAATTTTTAGCGCAGATACTTTTTAAGTGCAAGTATGTACTATGAGGTAAACTGCAAATAATCTGCTCTTACTACTTGTGGAAGCTCTCTTACCTTGGCAAGAACAGCCTGGTCTATTTTACCATCCACTTCGATAAGGGCAATTGCTTCGTCTGTCCCTAACTTTCTTCCCAAATGGAATGTAGCTATATTTATTTCAAGCTGTCCTAACAAACTCCCCATTGCACCAATAAATCCAGGGCGGTCATAATTGCGAACATATAGCAGATTAGCTGGGAAATCAGATTCTACTGATATTTCCTGCACAGCGATAATTCTTGGCTTATTGCCCCCTACCAATGTGCCAACAATCGAACGCTCACCCTCTTTATAAGATGTGGAAACCTTGATCATAGTTTCATAATCACATCTTCTATCATGCTTTACTGTTGAAACAGCAATGCCTTTTGATGAGGCCATTGATGCAGCATTAACCAGATTTACCGAATCCAACTTAGGCCCTAACAAACCTGCAAGGATTGATGCTACCACTGGCGAGCTATTTAAATGAGCAGACTTGCCATCAAATTCAATCTGAACTGCTGCCAGTCCATTCATATCAACCTGTCCTAGAAACGATCCCAATAGGCTCCCAAGAGACATATAAGGTTTGAGCACAGGTGCTTCCTCTGCTGTAACAGAAGCCATGTTTAGTGCATTGGTGATTGCCCCATGCTGCAAATATTCTGCCATTTGGTCTGCCACCTGCAACGCAACTTTTTCCTGCGCTTCTATGGTCGATGCTCCAAGATGTGGAGTGGCAATTACATTTGGATGATCAAATAAAATATTTTCTTTGGCTGGCTCTTCTGAAAACACATCCAGTGCAGCGCCAGCTACATGACCAGAAGTCAAGGCAGCGTAAAGCGCAAGCTCATCAACAAGTCCGCCTCTTGCGCAATTAATAATGCGCACTCCTTTTTTTGTTTTATTCAATGCATCTGCTGAAATTATATTTCGTGTTGAGTCAGTTAGCGGCGTATGAAGGGTGATGAAATCAGCTTGCGTAAGAAGCTGATCAAGTTCTAGTTTTTCAATACCAATTTCTTTTGCCCTTTCTTCAGTAAGATAGGGATCATATCCAACAACCTTCATTTTCAAGCCCAAGGCACGATTAGCAACAATAGCCCCAATATTACCACACCCAATAATACCCAGTTTCTTGTCTGTGATTTCTGTCCCCATAAATTTTGATTTTTCCCATTTACCAGCAACTGTGGACATATGTGCATGAGGAATTTGACGGGTAAGAGATAACATCATAGCAATCGCATGTTCTGCTGTTGTGATTGCATTACCAAAAGGCGTGTTCATTACTAAAACGCCTGCTTCCGTTGCTGCAGAAATATCAACATTATCAACGCCAATTCCAGCTCTGCCAACCACCTGCAAGTTAGGAGCTAACGCAAATATCTCAGCTGTTACTTTGGTAGCAGAGCGAATTGCTAACCCATCATAATTATGGATTATTTTTTTAAGCTCATCTGCTGATAAGCCTGGTTTAAAATCAACATCAACCCCCGCAGATTCAAAAATTTTCACAGCTTCTTCTGATAATTTATCACTAATTAAAACTTTGGGCATTTCAAGCTTCCTTTGGAGATGTTATTATTCTTTTTTGTTCTTCAAACACATAATCAAGCCATTCTAACAAAATAGATATGTCTGACGTGTCAATTGTGGGACCTCCCCAGATACGTAATCCAGCAGGCGCAGTTCGATAGGCTCCTATATCAAACGCAACATTTTCTTCTTCTAATCTTTTTGTCATAGCTTTCGCAAAATCTTTACGTTCTGCCTCTGGAAGTTGCGAGATATGCGGGTCGTTAATGGTAAGACAAATAGAGGTGTTTGAGCGTGTATTTGGCTCCACAGCAAGAAAACCTGCCCAGTTAGACGCATCAACCCAATCAGAAACCACCTGCAAATTCTGCTCACTCCTGTTAATAAGGGCATCTAATCCACCAATTTCTTCTGCCCAGTTTAAAGCTGCAAGCAAATCTTCTAAACATAGCAATGATGGCGTATTAATTGTCTCCCCTTTAAAGATACCCTCAATGAGCTTTCCATTTTTAGTAAGCTGAAAAATCTTAGGCATTGGCCAAGCTGGTGTATAGCTCTCCAATCTGTCAACAGCTCTTGGTGAGAGAATAATCACCCCATGAGCAGCCTCTCCTCCTAATGATTTTTGCCAACTAAATGTCGCAATATCAATTTTACTCCAATCAAGAGTCATAGCAAAACAGGCTGAAGTTGCATCAACAATTGTTAAGCCTTCACGATCTTCTGGAATCCATTCTCCATCTGGCACACATACGCCAGAGGTGGTGCCATTCCAACAAAACACCACATCATTATCAAAATTTACGTCCGAGAGATCTGGTAATTTTCCCCAATCTGCATCTAAATGACGCACATTAGAAAGTTTTAATTGTTTTGTAACATCACTTACCCAAGTCTGTCCAAACGACTCCCATGACAAAATATCAACTGGTTTTGCGCCCAAAACTGACCACATAGCCATTTCGATTGCACCCGTATCAGATGCCGGCACAATACCAAGCCTATACCCATCTGGAAGACCAAGCATAGAGCTCATCTTATTGATGGCGTCTGATAATTTTTGTTTGGGGAGAGTGGCACGGTGTGACCTACCATGCGCAGTATTTGAAAGATGGGAAAGGTTCCAGCCAGGAAATTTTTTGGTAGGTCCTGACGAAAAAAGCGCGCTTGACGGCTTAAGAGCTGGCAACATAGCAAACCTCAATTCAAAAATGTGGCTACCCATTGGGGGGTAACGACCCACTTCGCAAAATAGGGAGATTTATTTAAAAGTCAAGAATGTTTTTAATTATCTGATTGATGATAAAATTGCGGTTACATCATTAATTATTTTATCGACTAAGTCTGGATCTTCAGCCTCTACCATTATTCTTATAAGAGGTTCTGTACCAGAAGGACGTAACAGTAATCTGCCTTTCTTGCCAAGTTCGCGCTCAATTTTTGTAACCTGACTAATAACATCATCCTGCTGCAACACAGATTTATCAACATTGGAAAGATTTACAAGTTTTTGAGGCACTGGCTCGAATAAACGTAATATTTCACTTAATGGTTTTTCAGATGTAATAACAAGTTCCAATATTTTAAGAGCTGCTATTAATCCATCACCACACCGTGTGATGGCTGGAAGTAAAATATGCCCTGAAGGCTCTCCACCAAGATTACCTCCATCCCGCTTCAATGCTTCTAATATGTACCTATCTCCAACATTTGTTCTCTGGAATGGTATTTTATGGCTTTGCAGTAGGCGTTCGAGTCCTAAATTCGTCATCACAGTGCCTGTAACAGGACCTGTTAATATAGAACTTTGGCTCATATTCAGCGCTAAAGCGGCAAGGACAGAATCTCCATCATGCAGCCCCCCCTTCTCATCAGATAAAATTAACCTGTCTGCATCGCCATCAAGAGCTATCCCAATATCTGCCGAATGCTCTTTCAGTGCCTTTGTTAATTGTTCAGGAGAGGTTGCACCACATTGGGCGTTTATATTAATACCATCAGGTTCTATCCCAATTGGGATAACGCTCGCACCTAATTCGTGAAGTGTGTCAGGTGCTGTTTTATAGGCAGCTCCATTGGCGCAATCTACCACGATCTTTAGCGAATTTAGACCAAGCTGTGATGGAAATGTTGCCTTAGCAAACTCAACATATCTAGGTACAGAATCAATCATGCGTTTAGCTCTGCCAAGCAATTCTGGTTCTGCAAGAGAGATTGAGCCTTGCAATAAATTGGAAATTTCCAATTCAATATTATCATCTAACTTAAAGCCATCTGGTCCAAATAATTTGATACCATTATCGTAATGCGGATTATGACTAGCTGATATCATTACGCCAAGTTCGGCTCTTAGTGAATGGGTTAAATACGCTACCCCTGCAGTCGGAATAGGACCTGTTAATCTGCAGTCCATTCCAATTGAGGTAAAACCTGATACAAGAGCTGCTTCAAGCATATATCCAGACAATCTTGTATCTTTTCCAATAATGACAAGTGGTCTAGCGGTTTTATTGTCACTCTTATTATGTGTAATAAAATATTCACCTGCGGCTAAGGCAAGCCTTACGATGAATTCAGCCCTCATCGCTCCTGTATTTATCCGAGAACGAACCCCATCTGTGCCAAAAATACCTGCCATTTTCTACAACCTGGTAATAATAAATGATATCAGACTATAGGCATCCAATCAGATTGGCGCAAGCTATCACATTAGTCTGCCTGCCAAAGCTTGATTGCCTGTATAGTCTGTTTAACATCATGTGTACGGACCATCTGAACACCTGCATTAAGTGCCCGCATCGTAAGGGCTATCGAGCCTCCCAATCTACTATCAATAGATGCATTATTATCTAGCTTAGCAATTGTTGATTTGCGTGAGACACCAAGCAAAATAGGCACCCCCAGCCCATGAAATAAAGGCATCCAATCTAATAAGGCAAGATTATCAGAAATTGTTTTACCAAAACCAAATCCAACATCAACAGCAATATAAGATTTATCTATTCCAGCTGCGACCAGCTTGACTATCTGCTGTTCTAAATAATCATAAATCTCGATAGGCGCAAACTGATAAGAAGGTGCGTGTTGCATAAATCCTGGCTCTCCTTGCATATGCATAATCACTACATATGGCGGTGAGTTATTATCATGTGCATTGGCAATTAAATTAATTGATTTGCTATTCCTGAAGCCAGATACATCATTTATGATTTGCGCTCCTGCTTGCAGTGCTTTTTGCATTGTATCTGGATGTCTTGTATCAGCTGAAACCAATATATCATTGTTAGATAGGTTGCTAATTACAGGTATTACTCTTTCCTGTTCTTCTTTCACACTAATTGGGGTTGCGCCTGGTCTGGTTGACTCGCCACCTACGTCAATTATTGATGCACCCTCACTCACTAGCTGATTTGCGTGTGCAACAGCATTGATTGAATTAGAGAATTGTCCTCCATCTGAAAAGCTATCAGGGGTGACATTCACAATACCCATTACTTGCGTACAGGACATAGCTAATCCTGCAAAACCAGACCGTCCAGATACAAGGCGATGTAATGTTTCTTCTGCAAACTGTTTTTGCTGGGTGTGTGTTAGCCAATCTGACACCCGTCCGCGCCAGATTAAAACCGTATTAGAATTCGTATTTAGGGAGCATACATCAATCTGAGAAAAATGACACATACCTCCTGCAACAGGGTAGATATCTGTTGCAGGTAATATGGCGGCACCAATTCTATCCAATGGAACTGGCTTTACCCATGTTTTTTCTTTTTCCACATCAGCAAGCTGCGGGCATTGTTCTAAATCAGCTCTAACCGTCATCAAAATGCCGAAAAGCGATGGTGATAATGTGTATTATACAGGCTCTGTTCCAGGAGAGTCATCATGTTTTCTACTCCGACCACCAGTAGGCAAACCAGAACGAGGTCGTTTTTGTCTTGGCGTACTTGGCGTATCATCATTTGCTTCAGTTCTGGACAGGCTACCACCCTCAACAATGATTTTAATCTCTTCTCCGTTAAGCGTTTCATATTCAAGTAGCCCTTGCGCCAGCCGTTCAAGTTCAACATGATTTTCTTTAAGAATTCTATCTGCTTCAGTATAGGCGTTATCTACTATACGTCTAATCTCTGCATCAATGATATCAGCCGTTTTATCTGAAACATTCTTAGATTGCGTGACTGAGCGACCTAAAAACACTTCCTGCTCATCCCCACTATACGCTAAAAAGCCAAGTTTTTCTGACATGCCCCATTCTGTTACCATTCGGCGTGCCATATCTGTTACCATTCTAATGTCAGATGAAGCACCAGTTGTAATTTTATCAGCACCAAATATTAAATCTTCAGCAATCCTGCCACCGCAACCAACACGCAAATCAGCATTTAATTTATCAACAGCCATCGAAACTCTATCCCCCTCAGGCAGCCGCATGACCATGCCAAGTGCTCTACCTCTGGGGATAATAGTTGCTTTATGAATTGGGTCTGAGGCTGGGCAGTGCAATGCAACAACTGCGTGACCAGCTTCATGATAGGCAGTAAGCTTCTTCTCTTCCTCAGTCATTACCATAGAGCGTCTCTCAGAGCCCATCATAACCTTATCTTTGGCTTCCTCAAATTCAGCCATAGACACTGTTCTGCGTCCTTTCCTTGCCGCTAGCAAGGCAGCTTCATTAACTAAGTTGGCTAAATCAGCACCAGAAAAACCAGGCGTTCCGCGAGCAATAATACGAGCATCTACATCGCTTGCTAGAGGCGTTTTGCGCATATGCACTTTTAGAATTTTTTCTCTTCCTATTACATCTGGATTTGGCACCACCACCTGACGGTCGAATCTTCCTGGGCGAAGTAATGCTGGGTCAAGTACATCTGGGCGGTTAGTTGCCGCAATTAAAATCACCCCTTCATTAGCTTCAAATCCATCCATTTCAACAAGCATTTGATTGAGTGTTTGCTCACGTTCATCGTTTCCGCCGCCAAGTCCAGCGCCGCGATGTCTTCCAACCGCATCAATCTCATCTATGAAAATAATACAAGGGGCATTCTTCTTACCCTGTTCAAACATATCACGCACACGGCTTGCACCAACACCAACGAACATTTCCACAAAATCAGAACCAGAAATTGTGAAAAAGGGCACATTTGCTTCACCTGCAATAGCTCTTGCCAATAATGTTTTACCTGTTCCTGGAGGACCTACTAATAAAACACCCTTTGGGATTTTGCCTCCAAGGCGCTGAAATTTACCTGGATCTTTCAGAAATTCTACAACTTCTTCTAATTCCGTCTTTGCTTCATCAATACCAGCGACATCACCAAAGGTAATTCGTCCTGTATGTTCTGTTAAAAGTTTAGCACGCGATTTTCCAAAGCCCATGGCGCCGCCGCGACCGCCACCTTGCATCTGACGCATAAAAAATATCCAAACGCCAATAAATAAAAGCATCGGGAACCAGCTGAGAATAATGGATAAAAATCCAGGCATATTACTTTCATCAGGCTGTGCATTTATTCTAACATCGCTATCCCCTAGGGCAGCAACAATATCTGCTCCATCTGGTTTATAGCTGCTAACACGGCGTCCATCAGAGGTAAGGCCCGTAAGATTGGAGCCCTCTATTAACACTTCTGAAATACCGCCAGTTTGCGCTTGATCTATAAAATCTGAATAGGCAATTTTTGTTGATGTCGCCGGCGTTCCGCCACCTTGGAACATATTGAATAAAGCCATTAAAGCTGCGCCAATTATCAACCATATTAAGATGTTTCTGACCAGATTATTCATTCGTTTTAACCCTTTTTCACTGCAATTATCACTTATTAATAAAATTAACAGTAGTTTGTTTTTCTAATGCCTTTAAGTATTATTAACGTAATTTTTATTAACGACTTTGTTCTTTCCAAAATGGTCTATTTCGAATAGCAGATAAAATAACGCCGTGCGACGAAGTACAGTTTATTTTATCTCTATAAAAATCATTTTGTAGACCGACCACTTCAATGTGGGGTTGAACAACTCTTCCGTCAAGGTCTTGTATTATTGGAATACATAATCTTGCTGGATAAGACCATTGTTTTATTAAAAAACTTTGAACCTCTTGCTGCATAGCAACCTGGTAACGCTCATTTGTCATTGAACCTATAATTACCGGTTTATTTGTTTTAATAAACCAACGATTATCAATTATCGCAGGGGTATTAGCCTCTATTCTAAAGGTTTTATCACAATCCCTTTTTCGTTCTGCATGAATTTCCAACTGATTTCTTTTCAGTATTACAACACATCCAGCAAGAGTGAATTTTCGTCTATCACCAATATATGAAAGAGCTATATTGGTAGAATTAATGCTTGCTGGGTAATCTCTTGCGCCAATTTGCCACAGTAATTGACGAAAAATATGTATTTTCATTAATTCAGGTATTTTGACAAATTCGTCAATTGGAAAAGTTGCATAAAGCGGAAGGTGGACGGTAATATATTTATCGCACCAACGATCACAATAGGACTGAAAAGGAATGGTAATTTTTTTTAAAAGAATATTTAACTTCGATAGTTGATTAGCAAGTTCAGTGTCCACCGAAAGGTGGTTGCGCGCTCTAACCCTATCAAATTTTACATATTGGTTGCTTGGATCTTCAATTATATCAATATGATTCTCAACACAATAAGAGTGCAATTGCGTTTTTCTACAATTTAACAATGGTCTAATGATACAAATATCCTTATGGATTCTAAAAAATTTAATACCAGCAAGACCAAATAGACCGCTATTATGCAACAAACGCATATAAAATGTTTCAAGCTGGTCATCTAAATGATGTGCAAGCATCAAGACACTTTTTAGTTTTCTTGCCTCTGACATTAACAGGTGCAGCCGTTGTGTTCTGGCCCAATGTTGAATGTTCCCATCAGGTGGTGTTGAACTTATTTTGATTATTTTTGACTGAATATTTAATTTTTCTAGTGTGTTTTGAGTTTGACAAGCTTGCTTGCTAGATTCAGTCCTCAGACCATGGTCAATAATTACAGCAAGACACTTAACGCCGCTTTTTATTGACCAATTCGCGCATAAGCTAGCAAGTGCCATGCTATCGGTTCCCCCAGATACGCCAATTACTACAGAGGAATTAGGCTGTAACCCGAGAGCTGATAGAGTAGTAGAAAAGTCACATTTAAGCTTTTCTGATATGCTCATTTTGGAAATGTTTTTTCTAATCTTCGCTAGCCCTGATTTTCGCATTGTTTATTATCTGAGAGCAACTGCATTTCTAGCAGAAAGCTCTCTGATTTTTCTTCCAGTAACTCTGGCAAAGATTTTAAAATTGGGCATGCCTGCTCAGAATCTGCGAATTCTGCCACTGATTTTGCGAGATATAATGTTGAATCAACAAGCCTAGTATCATTTGGGTAATTCATATTAAATTCGGAGAAGCTGTAAGCGGCAAGCTCATATTGCTTTTGCATAAATTGAACTCTGCCAAGAAAAAACAATGAGTCAGCTGCTCTAGGCTCTTCTGGATAGGTCACAGTGATCGTTTCAAATGCCTTTGCTGCCTCTTCTAACTTTTTAGAAAGTGCTAATTTCACCGCAAAATCATATTGCTCTTCAATGGTTCCTACCGGAAGGATGTAGCTCAACTGATTTTCTACCTGCTGCGGTATAGTGTTAGGTGAGGTATCCTGCCAATCTCCTAGAGCTGCATTATTTGGCTGAGCTTGGCTGTTTGCTTCGTCTGTGCTTTCTGCAAAGCCTGGCGAGGCTGCTGATAGGTTTTCTTGTTGATCAAGCAATGAATCAACAGAACTATTTACGGGCATCACCTCTTCTGCAGAACCCGAGAGTTGTTCTTCTAATTTTTGTTGGTCAATCAACCAGCTTGAACCATCATTACTTATAAGATTTGACTCATTATTAGATGCAGAGCCTGATTGTGTATTTTTCGAATCTGAAGGCACCAGAAGCTGGCTTGATACATTAGCATCTGATGGCGTCTCCATTTCAGAAGATAAACTTAATAACGTCTGAAGCTTATTCTCAAGCCGAATTATTCTAAAATCCAGGTCAGAAGACATCTCAATAGTTCGCCGCATTCTTTGTTCTAAAAGATTTATCGTATCTTCAAGAGAAGCCATGGAGGATAATGATTTTTGAACTGATTGCGTTTCACTAATTGACTGCTCATCTAATCTTTCAGAAATAGCTGATAAGCGGGTGCGAACATCTTGAAGATCGTCTGAGATACTACCACGTAAATTACGAAGTTCGTTTTCTACTTGCTGAATCTTAACTTGTTGCCGTGCAAGCAAACCTGTATCTGCAGCAGATATATCTTGTGATATCGCAGGTGAAATGCTGAACAAAGTTGCACATGCAAATATAGATAAAGCTACCCAACGAAAAAAAACCACACTCATACCTCACTCCTTAACCACAGCAGAACCCCCAAGAGGATTTACTTTTTTTGTATAATTAACCAACTTTACGGCAAAATTGAGACAAAAAAAGGCTTTGTAAAACCAAAGCCTTTTTTCAATAAGATTTAAAATCTTAATTAATTTTTGACATTGCCCGACGATTTAATGCCCAAGATGTTTCGTTGGAACCACCAATCTCAGGTCTTTCCTTACCATAAGAAATAGTTGTAAGGCGAGATGCATTAACACCCTTTGCCACCAAGTAATCACGCGCTGCAGAAGCACGTCTATCACCAAGAGCTAGGTTATATTCGCGCGTTCCCCGCTCATCACAATGTCCCTCGATTACAATCCTAACACTTGGATTTGCTTTTAAGAATGCCGCTTGTCTATCAAGAGTAGCTTGTGCCTCTGATGTCAGAGTTGATTGGTCATAGTCAAAATAAACAGTAGAACCAACCTTTGCTAACAATTCATCTGGTGATGGCATAGCGTCAGCGCTTGCACTCCCCGAGCCAGAAGAAGCAGAAGATGATGATGATGACGATGATGTATTTGAAGACGCAGATGCTGCTGCGTCTGAGCCTGAAGATGCCTCAGATGATGAGCCAACAACTTCATTAGAATCCATTGAAGCAGTCTCACAAGCGGCAAGCAACAGTGTGGCGGCACAAATTGTTAGTAGGCGGTTAAACATGGAAATCTCCATTCTTATTAGGTGTAAGTTTCATAACTTTATATAAGGATGTCATTTTGCAAACACAGCGAACACAAACACCCCTGAAAATTTTTCTCTTGTTTTAATCAGAGTTATCCAATATTTAACTTGAATTCAGAGATGAGTAAAGCGTTTTAAGCATTTTTGGTCCAATCTTGATAAAAATTTTTCTACATTCAGATAAGATAAACATTACAGTATACTTAAATCATCTAAAATTTTAGTTACTTCTCTTGTTTAATTATGGATTGCTGCCCAACAAAGGCGACCATGCAGGGTCACTTGCATCTGCTGGTGTATTTACGATTGCTTCATTAAACCCAGTAATATCTATTTTGTATAAACGGGTTTTACCGCCCGTTCCGTCTTCTTCAAACCTATCCTGTTTATAGTACATTAAAACACGACCATTAGGCGCCCAAGTAGGTGCTTCTACCAAAAATCCTCTTGCCAGAAGCCGCTCTGCAGTGCCATCAATTTTCATAATGCCAATGTAGAATTCCCCATTTAACATCTTAGTAAAGGCAATCACATCCCCCCTAGGAGACCATACAGGCGTTGCATATCGACCGTTATTATAGCTTATTCGCTTAACATTACCGCCATTTTTATCCATTATAAATAATTGTTGCCTGCCTCCATCACGGTCAGACTCAAATACAATTTTTTCTCCATCAGGAGAATAGGATGGTGCTGTATCAATATGAAGTGTTTGCGTTAATTGCCGTGTTGAACGTGATATCAAATCCATCTCAAAAATATTACTAGAGCCGTCTTTAGCAAGTGACATTATTAATTTGTTTCCATCTGGATGAAAACGAGGCGCAAATGTCATTCCAGGGAAGGAGCCTAATTTTTCAGTCCGACCAGTTCCAACTTCAAATAAATAAATATTAGGTTCATCATTAAAATAATTAAGATACGCAATTTCATGCGCAGTAGGAGAAAATCGAGGTGTTAAAACAAGATCCTTACCAGAAGTTAAAAAACGATGATTATGACCATCTTGGTCCATAATTGCCAGTCTCTTGATACGTTTTTCTTGAGGACCAGACTCTGATATATACACTATTTTTGTATCAAAATATTTTTTATCACCAGTAAATTCAACATAAACAAAATCGGCTATTTTGTGAGCGATTCTGCGCAAACCAGCAGGGTCTGCATTTCCGCCACCCTCGGTTAACGGCTTTTGCGTTACCACATCCCAAAGTTTAAATTCAATCTGAAGCACATTATCACTGTCAAAATAAGCAGAACCAACGATTAAACCTTCCACACCTAATGGCCCCCAATTAGCAAAATTGGGGGTAATATCTGGCGAGGATGGCGGGTCTATAAAAGCAGCACTATCAACTGTCTCAAATAATCCTGAATTCTGCAAATCATCAGAGATAATTTTACTTATTTGACGACCTTCGGCAGAGACAATTCCGTCTGGACCTGTAAAATCAGCGATTGCAATTGGTATCCGCTCTACTTGACCATCCGTAATTTCAATACGGGTTGTTTGCGCAATAGCAAGGTTCGATAAAAGTTGTGCTATCACAAACCAAATCAGAAAATAAATTTTCAACATTTACAAACCTTAATCAAATTAGACAATACATCGAATTGCTTATTATTTAAATTAACATGACTATCTTAAAATTATAATATTCCCTGCATAATCATATTTTATGTCCTGAATGAGGCAATAGTGATAAAAAACTACCCACTTATAAATTTCGGGTCAAAATGAAAAATAAAATCTTTCCATGATTCATGTTTTTCTGCTGGCAGTGGCAATGGGCTGCATTCTTCAACTGCGCGCACTGCTGCTCTTGCCGCTACGCGATAAAACCCATCTACTTTAAATCTATCAGGGTCCTGTGACTCAACCGAAGTAACAGTGCCATCACTATCTGCACGCACACGCACATCAACTGCTAACTTCTCAGCATTGGGCGCAGCTGCCGGGGGTGACCAGCAGCGCGAAATATGCATCCTTAACCTGTCAATTTCGCTAGCTCCTAATTTAGTAGATTTAGTAGGATTTACCTGTAGCGAGTTTTGCAGGGTATCATTGATTTCTTGTGCATCCAATGTTTGCTTATCGCGCACAGGTGCTTGAGAGCGTATTTTCTGATCTGTAGCAGCAGATGCTTGTGCCAAATTCTGAAGAACACCATTCATTGTATTGTCTGGTTCTTTGGTAGGCTTTTTAGCAGAAAGCGCATTATCTCGGCTAGGTTGCTGTGCAGGTTTCACGGTTGGTGTAGCATCCAGTAATGGCTTTAATAAATCTCTGGTAGTGGTTTTAACTTGTTGTGCTGGCGTTGGCACTTTTGGTTTAGAAACAGGTTTTTTATTCACACTTTTTTTCTCAGGTTGCTGATCTGGGCGGGATATTGGTTTTTTCTGTGGGTTTGGTATTTCTGGGCGTTTGATTGGCGCTGCAATATCCACTTTTTCAGGAGCCGCTTTCGGCTTTTTAACAGGTACTTCTAATGCATTATTATCCGCACTTGTTTCTGGCAATCTAACAGATGGTTTTTCGATTGGCGCTGGAGGAGATGATATATCTGATGCTAAATCAATTACCTCTTTTTTCGATTTTATTGGTTTGGTTTCTGGCTGCGATTTTGGCGGCGGCGAAGAAGCTTTCTGTGATGGTGCTGGTGGCGTTTTGCTAGTTACTTGCATTTCTTCAGATTGTTTTTTTGCTTTTGCCGATGGCGCAGGCTGATTAGTCACTGGAATCTCATCAACAATAGTTATAAACACCAATGGTTCAGCATCATTTGGCGCTCTGCCAAAGAAGGGAATACCAAAAATAAACACAACACCAATGACAACATGTAATAGTAATGAAATGAATGTTGGTCTTAGCATTTTTGGCATCTCTTCATCAGAGTAATCTATCGTAAGGGTTGCTTAAAATATTATTGTGGAAGCTGGGCTACTAATGCCACTCTTTCAAATCCTGCTGACTGAATTCGCCCCATCAATTCAATAATTTCTCCATAAGCAACTAGCCTGTCTCCCCGCACGAAAATGCGTAAATTAGCATTTGCATTTTGGATTGCTACTAGCCGAGGGATAATCTGATCTGGTGCTATTTCCATTTCTTGGAGAAATATTTTTCCAGAATTTTGCACTGAAATAACCAGCGGCGGTTCATCTGCTGAAATTTGACTAGCCTTTGTTTTAGGCAAATCAACTGGCACGCCAACAGCTAGCAAGGGGGCTGTGACCATAAAAATAATCAGAAGAACCAACATCACATCCACAAAAGGGGTTACATTAATTTCAGCGACTGGTCTGTATTTTTTGCCTCTGGATCGAGACGAGGTGAGCATTCCCATTTAGCTGGCATCCTCATCTAACTGTCTGGCGATTAAATTAGTAAATTCAGTTGCAAATGCTTCTAGATTATTTCCTATTTTTTCCAAATCTCCAGAAAATTTATTATATGCGACCACTGCAGGAATAGCGGCTGCTAATCCCAGCGCAGTTGCAAAAAGTGCCTCTGCAATGCCAGGGGCGACCACTGCAAGGCTCGTATTTTTAGATTCTGCGATTGCCGCGAATGAATTCATAATCCCCCAAACAGTGCCAAATAATCCAATAAAAGGCGCAACAGAACCAACAGAAGCAAGGAATGGTATTCCTTTTTCAAGATTATCCATTTCTTTTGAAATTTTAAGAGACATAGTCTTCTCTATTCTTCCTACAAGAGATGTTCGAAGTTCTCTTCCAAGTGAGCTGGCAACCCCTTTTGTAGACGCCATTCGCCATTCAAGCATACCAACAGCAAACACTTTTGCCATCGCTCCATCTGGCGCATTACCAAGCTGGTCATAAAAATCATCTAAGGATTCCTGAGACCAAAAACGCTCCTCAAAAAATTGAGTCAATTTACGCTCACTGCGAAAAATTTTTGATTTTTGAAACATAATTGCCCAGCTCCAAATTGAGGCTGCAATAAGCAAAATCATTACAGTTTTAACAAGGAGATCTGCCGCTAAAAACAATCCAAATATGGATAATTCTGACGATGTTGATACGGCTAATTCTGCTACTTCCATTATCTCTTTTTCCTAGAATTAATAATTTTAACACTCATTTTATCGGTTCTATCCAGTTCAGCTACCCAAAATTAATATACCAATCAATATTAATGGCTTTTGTTACATGAATTAAACCATAATATCTTTAAATTTCTGGACCATAAACTCAGGCAATCTGCGAGCACCTTTATCTAGCTCTACCCAAACCGCTTGCACCTGAAGTCTGGCAAAAATGTGGCCAGCTTCTTGATTTCTAATAATTTGTTCTAAATTCAGCTTCACTTTCCCAACATCACAAATGCGTGTTTCAACCATAATAAATTGATTGAGATGCGCAGGATTAAGATAGTCAACTTCAATACGGGAAATCAAAATGGTTTTTCGCTCTTTAACAAGATGCTCATTTAAATCAATTTCAAGACATCGAAGGAATGCTGAACGCCCCCGCTCTGCATAGTTCAGATAATTAGAATGATAGACCACCCCTCCTGCGTCTGTATCCTCATATTGGACAATTAGCGGGTATAGATGATGATCTCCTTGAATTCTACCATTTAATTCTGCCATTTAATTCTGCCTCAATTATGGTCATTTAAAAGTCCCTACCGCGATTAACTGTAGAATTTGGTTCATGTGTCAGTGCCGTTTATTGTGTATTTTTAAAAAAAAGAATGATTATGCATCATCTTGGACAGGGTGATCTTGGCTTAATAATTCCAACTGCTTTGCTGCTTCTACAGGGGGATCTAGCTGTAAATATGCCCATCCTGATTTAGACAAACAGCGTCCTCTGGGCGTACGCATTAGCAACCCTATTTGCATCATATAAGGTTCTATAACTTCTTCAAGCATATCACGTTGTTCAGCCAAAACCGCTGCTAATGTTTCAATACCAACAGGACCTCCACCATAGTTTTCTACAAGACAATGAAGATATCGCCTATCCATTTGATCAAGTCCACGCTCATCAACTTCTAGCCTTAAAAGTGCTGAATCTGCAGCTTGTTTTGTTATGATTGAATCCCCATCGACTGCTACAATATCTCTTACCCTTCTAAGCAACCTTCCTGCCACCCGAGGTGTTCCCCTTGCACGCCGCGCAATCTCAAGTGCACCGTCACTCGCCAGTTCCACATTTAATTTTTTTGATTGTCTAGATAATATATTGACTAACTCATCATCACTATAAAATTGCATCCGCATTTGAATGCCAAACCTATCCCTTAAAGGAGTAGTCAGCAAACCAGCACGTGTTGTAGCACCAACCAGCGTGAATTGCGGTAAATCAATTCTCACAGAACGGGCAGACGGACCCTCCCCAATAATAAGGTCAAGCTGAAAATCTTCCATAGCAGGATATAAAATTTCTTCAACTGCAGGGTTTAATCTATGTATCTCATCAATAA
>JABJAN010000051.1 GCA_018666135.1 Alphaproteobacteria bacterium
GATTATTCTAACAGATGAATTGAGAGCAAATTTCCTGGATATTGAAATAGTTTCTCCACATATGTATGACCCTGAAGGCACCAGACTACATGGATAAAATAATTGAAATAAAACGTAGTAATGCTCTTGATGGATATTTTACTGAAGATAAAACATCCACAGATACATCTAATATAAGATTTGAATTTATACGAGACCATAAAATTACGCAACTTGTCGTCTGGCCAGATACCATCGACGTTTTTCAAAATCACATTGCCTCACTACCCATTTCTGGTGATTTTATGAAACCTGGTAAGGTATCTGAATTAAATCACGCTAAACTTGTAAGAATTGAGCCCTTAAAATGGTGGGCATTAGATAATTACCAAGAAGAATTCAACACAATATCTGAACAAATAGCACTGCCATTAGATTTATCCCATAGCTGGGTGCAATTAAAAATAACAGGATTGTACGCAACCCGTATTTTATCACATCATATTCCTGTTGACCTTCGTGAAAAACAATTTCCTGTAGGGAATTTAGTTACAACATCAATGCACCATGTAGGCGTTAAGCTTTGTCGCAATCATGGTGACTGGCGCTTTTTCATACCAAGAAGCTTCTCAGTATCTCTATGGCAGATGCTGTGTGATACGGCGCAACAATATGGATATAACAAAGAATAGAATACCCCTTATTATGTTTTTATAACGCGTTTATTTTATTCAATAATTCAATATTGATCTGTCGTGGGTCGGAAGAGAGACGGTTTTTATGTCTTCTCTCTCCTGGAAGGCGAACGCCCTGCCCTGGCAAGCCAGACATTCTCTCAAAAAACTGATCACAATGGGTTTTCCAGTCATCTACAGCGATAATATCAGGGGAGAGTGCTAGCAGAAATTGTCCGCCAATTGGGGGACCTCCATCTGCATTATCACGCGCTTTAGTCTCATCAGAAAAAGTCTCCCCTGTTAAACCAGCCGTAAGCAATTCCACCATCATAGACAAACCAGAACCCTTATAACCCCCAAATGGAAGTAGAACACCCCCTTTGGCTATTGCAGAAGGGTCTGTGGTTGCTTGTCCTTCACTATCAAGCCCCGTGCCTAATGGCACTTTTTTATTATCACGCGCTGCTACTTGCACATCTCCTAACGCCATTGCAGCAGTAGCCATATCATAAACAATTGGTGTTGAACTTGGACGTGGCCAAGCAAAAGCCAAAGGGTTGGTGCCAAAAAATGCCTTAGTTGAACCTGCAGGTGCAACAGATGGCAAATAATTCGTGCATGCGATTCCAGCAAAACCTGCCTCTGCAATTGCCTCTACTTCAGGCCATAAGGCTGCCATATGAAAACATTGATGAATAGCTGCAATAGCAACACCTGTTTGACGTGCTGCTGTAACCAATTTTGGAATGGCTTCTAGATGCGCAGTTGGCGCAAACCCTCTATTTCCATTCACACGAATGAAAGAAGGCGTTATGATGCTAGATTCTGCTCTGGCAGTTCCATTAATTTTTCCAGATTTAAGTCCTGCTATATATGCTGGCAGCCTAAATAATCCATGGGAATGGGAGCCATCTCGTTCTGCCTTGCGCAATAATTCTGCTAAAATCGATGCATTATGGTTATCTGCGCCCGCATTTAATAGTTTTTCTAGCGCAAGCTGATATATCTCTTCTAAAGATAACAGTTTTGTTTGGCTCATCCTACCACCCTCATATTTTCGTTTATTTAGAAAAATTAACTTGGCATAGTTTTCATAACGGAGCAAATAAGAGCTAATAATAACATTTAGCCCATAATTATGATCTAAAGTTGAGTATATATATCATCAGAAAATTGATTTATTTCTTACAAAAAAACACTTTAAAAATTAGCGATGCAGCTTTTTACATAAATCACCTTATGTTAATTTTGTATTTTTTTAAAATTCAGCTAATATTTAATCAATAACTTAAAATAGGCATTTTTATGGCGTATAAAATTGATGGACTGCAATATGCTAATTGGTCTGAAAAAATTTTTTCTCAGATGCAAGAAGGTCGTCTTGATTGTGTGCATGTAACGATTGCTTATCACGAAAATTTTCGAGAAACAGTGCTTAATCTAGAGAAATGGAATTCTTGGTTTGAACATTTTCCAGATCAGATAATCCAAGCCCATTACGCAGAAGACATAACGCTTGCTAAGGCAAGCGGAAAAACAGCCATAATTTTTGGCTTCCAAACACCAGCACCAATTGAAGATGATATAGGTCTTCTAAAAATATGGCATCAGCTGGGTATGCGAATTATGCAACTTACCTATAATAATCAGTCACTACTGGCAACTGGATGTTATGAAACGCAAGATAGTGGAATAACCCGAATGGGACGTGAAGTAATCACTGAGATGAATAGACTTGGACTAGTCATAGATATGAGTCACTCCTCTCAGCAATCTACTTTGCAGGCTATTGATTATTCATCCAGACCAATTGCAATCACCCATGCAAACCCTAATTTTTGGCATGATGCTAAAAGAAATAAGTCAGAAACTATCCTAAAGGCACTTGCTAGTTCTGGAGGAATGCTTGGGTTTTCTATTTATCCACATCACCTAAAAGATGGGAGTAATTGCAGTTTACGACAATTTTGCGAAATGATCGCTAAGACAGCTGATATAATGGGAGATATTTCTGCCCTTGGGATAGGTTCTGATTTATGTCAAGACCAGCCTGACTCTATCGTTACATGGATGCGAAATGGGCGGTGGACAAAAACAACTGATTATGGGGAAGGCTCAGCTGAGCTGCCAGGGTTTCCAAAACAACCTAACTGGTTTAAGGACAATACAGATTTTTTAAACTTAGAAACAGGGCTTCGTAATACAGGCTTTTCTCAGACTGAAATAGATGCGATATTAGGGGATAATTGGTTTCGGTTTTTTAAAGATTCTTTTGGACAAAATTCATGACGCTGCCTGTTTCACACACCCTAAATGATGCGCATTCACTAGCACAGTTACCTGCTCAAATTCGGCAAGCATCAATGGTTATGAGACTATCCCGTCTTGGCAGTTTTTTCCCCACCCGTTTGTCTTTTATGCGTGTATTAATACGGCAACTGGCAGAACAAAAATCTGTGCTTAAAACCCAAACATGGTCCCTTGATAAAAACGGCTTTGGACGGGCAGTATTATCTATCAATCTGTTTGGTAAGGAATATTCAATAATTGCATTTACACAGCCTCTATCTGATGAAAATAGAACTGATCGTGTAATAGCCGAAGCTTGGGACAGTACGTATGTTTTATATGACGGCATTCCTGAAACAGAAGACTTGGATAGGCTAGAGCAGCAAGTTCCCAATCAAGAAGCAGGAAGGTACTCTGATAAAGAGCTGGTTTTAAGCAGAGCAAATAAATCTGTTAGATTATTTCAGCATGTTGTTGAACAGCTTTCTGAAGGCAAACAACCAGATTTTGATTTAATTAAATCAACAGGGTATCTAATGCGCACAACTGCTGTTTATGGAAATGGTAAATTTGGTATCGCTGATAGAGCAAAAATAGCCAAGCGAAATGGAATGTCAGGACCATTCCAAATAGAAATGTTAGCTGTATATCTTATCAGGGAGTTTACCCATCGGCTGGTTGAACATATCGCCAAAAGTAAATCACCGAAAAATGCCTGTTTACTATCAGATAAATTAAAGCGTTATTTAGGAATTGGTAACTCTACTGGTTTGGGTATGGCACCCTTTCTTGTTAACCACCCTGTTTTATTGAATAATTGGATGTTAGCTCGTGAGACAGCCATTGCCAATATGCGCTCCATTCATCTGCTTGACCAAACTCAAAAAACCCACATAACCAAGCTATATTACCGTGCGAAGAACCATCTTTCCCAATGGCAAACAACAGATATAACGCAGACTAAAAAGATTTCTTGCCTTCGCCAAGAATGGCAAAAAATTGAACCTATTTTTTTAGATAAAATTGAAAATGAATATCCGCTAGAGGAGCTTGTTCAATTAACCAATTCTTATTCTCTTGAAATGCAAGAGCTAATGGTGTCCCTTATTGTTGAAATTGGGGGAGATGAAATAGACCAATTAACACATTGTATGACTAGTGATATAAGCCCGTATATTCTCCCTAATATGAGCCTAAAATTCCTGAAAAATATAATTAAACAACAATTTAATTGGGCGTTATCGATTGATTTCTCACAAGCAGACGAAAATCATCAATTTTGGTATACTTCTGCAACGAAACTAGAGCCAAGACTTGGCGAGCGATATAGTGAAGATGGCGCTGAAAAAGAACAACCCCTTGATATTGCCAAACAAGTTCAAGCATTAAATTCTGAACTTGAAAAACATGATGACCATCAAATAACGGCTATTTTTATTCTTAAACACCCAGAATTCAGGTATATAATCAAAAGAATACAAACAGCCTCATGGGCACCTTATGGCGAAATTCAAGATAATCTAATTGGAAAGAATTGTAAGCCCATTGACATGTTAAGGTGTAAATTATCCTTTTTTGGCGCTGCAAAATTTGATCCAAAATCAGATAGATGGACACGCATAACGCTATATCAGGGTGCGCCAACAGCGTCTGAATTAAGGTATTCAGATGCTGATAATTGGTGGCTTCCTGTACTTGAATAACGATGTTTCGCTCATTTTCTGAAACGGTGTTTCTGTGCTATAAAGCGTGTGTGGGTGGAGGCGTTGATATTGGCACTGCTCAAGACATAGCGGTAAGTACGACATTAATTGGCACTTATCAAAATGAAATTTTTGGTCAACTTCCTGATTTAATTTCTGCCCCTCAAAACAAACAACACATCACAAATACTTTTTCTAAAACAGCCAATTTTGAGAGCGTTTTGGCTGTACATAATGGATTATTCTTAGCAGATTGCCTTCAGTCTAATCTGTTGGAGGAAATAAAAATAAAGGAAATTGACAATATCTTATTATTTGTTGGTATTTGTTTACATTTGGTGACTGAATTTTCTTGGGATATACTTATTGATGATAAGTTTGTGGTAAGAATATCTAACAAAAATCTATCTGCTGATTTGGCATTTCTTGCCTCTGGTGGAGCCAAAAATATAACTATTCAAAAATCTGATGAAACCAATAAATCGCTTATTCAGCTAAAACCAACCTCAACCATATTTATAGATGCTGAAAATTGGCACGCGTTAAATCGTCTAGCTGCTCATACATATGTGGATGAAACCATGCATTCGCGCATAAGCGGTGCAGGTGCTGGGTTAACAGATAATGACTGAAATCATATGCAAAAATCGACAGCAAATCACTACATAATTATAATGGTTAGCGATGATGTTTGGGATATTAGGGGACACAAAAACCCTTTGCAAACAGCTATAACCTGACCGGCAGAAAGCTGGGTGTTCTATGGTACATATTGGCACATAATGGCACATGGACACCAAAAAAATGGCGCTTAGCAATATTATACCGCATCTATGGAAGTCAGGTATTATGATGATGTGTTAGCTAATTAAAAACTAGAAGCTGTGTTATATTCCCCATCCTAATCACAAGCATACTGAATGGAGTATTAAAGCCCTTTAAAAGCAGGTAACCACGTCTATTACAAAAAACCAATAGCTTTATCGATGGCAGAAATAAAAACACCAAAAAAACTAGTATTAGAAGAAAAGCGGTATTTCTGCGAAGCTTTCATGGCACGCTCCTACCTATAATAGCATTAGCTAAAAACTCTTAATATTAAACCTGCTTTACATTTTTCTGCGTTATATTCATATCCCCCAAGATCTAAAGGAAATGTGAGGAATTATGCTTATATAGGGGCGGAGGAGCTGTATTAGATATTGCTGGCTATACAATACTCGCAAGATTAATAATTTTTGAGCCAGAACCAAAGCTATTATTCTGCAACTTGCAAATTACAGCTAATCGGGATGTTAAAAAAACGATGAATGCGCTTCTTGATTTTGGCAATGGCTGAAGACTTTCTATGCATCAAGCAACTGGCATAATAGCCTTGTCTCACACTATTTCCCTTACCCTTGCTAGCTAGGCGGAGCAATATTACACACGCCATTTTATGCAGGTAGAATAGCTACCGCAAGTTGGGCTGCTGGCATAATCGGTGAAGGTGGAAAAATAACATTAAATCCAAATAATCACTATACCATAATGCTAACTGACTTTATTAATGCCTGCCAAAACAATAAAAAATCAGATTTTACATATAGTAATTAAATCTGCTCTATCCTGTCAAAAATTACCTAATATGGACCCTAGATAGACAAAAAATTTAGGGTTATTCAGCCGCTATTTTTGCTGTGTCTACAAGATCTAAAACATATTCAGGTGTAACAGGATATTGCGCTACATAAGCATCAAAAGGCGTTAATGCATCTTCAATTGCGTTTATCATAGCACCAATTGCAGGAATAGTTCCCCCCTCACCTGCTCCCTTTAATCCCATAGGATTAGCAGGAGAAGGTGTTTCAATATGTGCCACATGGATTTCTGGCATTTCCGATGCAAGAGGCAATAAATAATCACCATAATTTGTTGTCATTGGATTTCCAGCATCGTCATACACCATTTGCTCAAACATTGCATTGCCAATGCCATGCACAACACCACCAATTATCTGACCATCGACAATCATAGGATTTAATATTCTACCGCAATCATGGACTACATAATAATCAAGTATTTTGATACCCCCAGTTACAATATCGACCTCTACCTTAGCAATATTTGCCCCACTTGAATGTGGCATATAGTCTGTAGAAAGATAAGAAATTGCTTCTAATCCAGCAGTCTCAAATCCATCGGGAAGTTTGCCAGCAACCGCAGGAGATAATTGCAAAGCAAGATCAGCTAAAGTAACATATTGATTAGAATCAGAACGCACCCGAACAGCACCGTCCAAAAGCTCTAACTCATCTTCCGTCTTATCAAGTACCATAGATGCAAGTTTTATCGCTTTCAGCTTAACCTGACCAGCCGCGTCATTTGCAGCCAGGCCAACATTGACGCCAACCCTGCTGCCAATTGCTCCGACACCATGTGGGAATTTGCCAGTATCACCTGACTCAACACGAATTTTACTTATATCAATATCAAGCATTTCAGCAATTACCTGAGATATAACCGTTGAATGCCCTTGTCCTTGGCTTGCTGCACCAGTAGATGCAATAATATTACCAGAAACATCTACTCGTACATTCACCCCTTCATACGGTCCCATGCCAGTATCTTCTATAAAACAAGCAAGTCCAATTCCAAGATATTTACCTTTTTCTCTTGCTTCTTTTTGCTCTTTACGAAACCCATCATAATCTGCCATGTCTTTCACCATATCTAACATACCAGTATAATCACCACTATCGTAAGTCATGATTGACCCATTTCTATGCTTAGAGCCTGGCTGATATGGAAAATCTTCATTTTTAACCAAATTAATTTGTCTCATATCAGCTGGGTCTATCGACAAGCGGCGTGCGACTGTATCCATCACTCTATCCATAGCAAAAGCAGCATTTGGTCTTCCAGCTCCTCTTACAGGACTGGTGGAAACCGTATTTGTATAGACTGTATCTAAAGTGACATGAAGGTTTTTGATTTTATACGGCCCTGGAAGTGGCATTAGCGTTGTTGCAGACAACAAAAGCCCGTAATTAAGGAATGCACCACTATCGTGAGTTACATGACCTTTTATCGCTGTAATCTCACCCGTGTTTTTAAACCCTACCTCCAGCTCCCAAATTTGATCTCGCTGCTGATTGGTAGCTGTAAAATGCTCTTTTCTATCCTCAGCCCATTTGACTGGCTTTCTCAGCTCTTTGGACGCAATAGCAATTAATGCCTCTTCTGGATAAAATCCAGCCTTAGGACCAAATCCGCCGCCCACGTCTGGGGCAACTACCCTAATAGAGCTTTCTGGACAATTTAATTGCCGAGATACCATTCTGCGCACAAGATATGGACATTGCGTTGATGAATATAGCGTTAATTCCCCTAGCTGTTGCTGCCAATCTCCAAGAACGCCCCGACATTCCATTGCATGACATCCACCACGATGCTGCTTAAATGTTAATTTAAGGGTATCATCACAATCAGCAAAGGCTGTATCAACATCCCCAATTTTTGTTTCTAGTGAAGCCGCAATATTATCTTTAAAATGACTATGAGCAAGTGGAGAATCTGGTTTTGCTGCTGCCACTACATCTACTGCAACTGGAAGCGGAGAATAGTTTATCTGAATTAGCTCACACGCATCCTCTGCTATATGGCGAGAGCTAGCAACCACCATCGCAATTGCTTGTCCTACATGAGCGACTTCCTTACTAGCAAGCAAGTCAGGGCATGCATCTTGCTTGATTATAGGCGCTGGATAGGTCTGTAATTGCGTTTTACTTGCAAGACTAGAAGGCAGAGAATCATAGGTAAATACAGCATAAACACCAGGCAATTCCTGTGCTTGTGATATGTCTGTAATAGATATATTTGCATGCGCCATAGAAGAACGCAGAAAGGCGGCATGTGTCATATTAGGCAATTGGATATCATCCAAATATTTTCCATTACCTCGTATTAAATTATCATCTTCTACCCGCTGAACCCGTGCGCCTATTTGTCTTACACCCATTTTCCTAATTCCTATCTTTTAGCTAGTTTCTCGGCTGCCTCTTTCGCAGCTAAAACAATCCCCTGATATCCAGTGCATCGGCATATATTACCTGAAATGGCTTCTCTAATCTCTTCATCACTTCGAGAGGGGTTTTCAGATAGAAATGCATATAAAGATGTGATCATTCCAGCAGTGCAAAACCCGCATTGAAGAGCATGATTATTCTGAAATGCCTCCTGCAATGGATGCAAGCTGCCATCTTCTTCTGCTATTCCTTCAATAGTGGTCACTTCGCAGTTATTAGCCTGAACTGCCAGCATTAAGCAGGAGCGAACAGCATCCCCATTTACAATAACAGTACATGCACCACATACACCATGTTCACAGCCTAGATGGGTTCCAGTAAGCCCGGCAGTTTGGCGAAGAAAATCACCTAAATGGGTACGTGATTCAGCAACACCTGAAACAGGCTTCCCATTTACTTGCATTTCAATTTGTTGATCTTGCATCTTAAATTTCCCTTTAGGTAGGTTTATGCTCTATTTGCTGCCTGCTCAATGGCACGCAAAAGCAACCCTTTTAATAATCTGCGCCTATAGGCGCCCGTGATCAGGCTGTCATCCAAATATTGAACTTGATTAAGAGGCTCGATTATACGCTCACCTATCTCATCCATATTAAATTCAGCCCC
>JABJAN010000052.1 GCA_018666135.1 Alphaproteobacteria bacterium
ACATATGCGTAAGCCCAGGCATCTTTGCTGAAAGATATAGTTGATTTGCCTGTTCTTCAAACGCTCGAATACGCACCATTTGTTTGAACATTTGTATATAGCTGTCTTTGTTATCTTGTTTATTAGTCATAGTTTCTCGTTCTTTAATTGGGGTATATTAGCAATAAAAATTGCCAATATGCTCTCTGTTCGAAGGGGTTAGTACCTATTTGCAATTGGTAATTCTTCAGCAGGGAACAAGCTTATAACTTGACATCCCTTATCAGTAACAACTACTTCCTCTTCAATTCGTGCAGCAGACACACCGTCAGTAGCAGGACAATAAGTCTCAAGCGCGAACACCATTCCTGTCTTGATTTCCATTGGGTTTTGAAGGCTAACTGCGCGTGAAATGATAGGTCGTTCATGCAAAGCAAGTCCAAGACCATGACCAAACTGAAGCCCAAAAGCAGCCAACTCACTTGGGAATCCAAACTCCTCTGCTTTTGGCCATACACTTGCTACTTTATCAGTGCCAACACCTGGCTTAATTTCTGCTATAGCAGCATTTAGCCAGTCACGCGCTTTAACATAGGCATCATTTTGAACTGGCGTAGCACAACCAACATTAAAAGTTCGGTAATAGCATGTTCTATATCCTTGATAGCTTTGTAAAATATCAAAAAACGCCTGGTCGCCTGGTCGGAAATATCTATCTGTAAAATTATGGGGGTGCGGGCTGCATCTCTCACCAGCAATAGCATTAATGGCTTCAACGTCATCTGAACCCATCTCATATAGCATCTTATTTGCTAATGCGACGATATCATTTTCGCGAATACCTGGCTTTAACTCCTCCCAAATCATGTGATAAACGCCGTCTACCATGCTAGCTGCCTGATTTAAAAGCTGGATTTCATCTACGTTTTTGATTTCACGTGCTTCTAGCATTATTTGTTGTCCGTCAACCACATTAAGACCAGCTTCCTGGAGAGCAAAAAACATTGCAGTTTCAGCATAATCTACGCCAACAGGCATATCTGCAACACCTGCTTTTTTGATTAATAACGCAATTTCTTCTGCATAATATTTCATTAATCCAAATGAAGGAGGTATGGTGCCTCGCATCCCCACTACCCCAGGAAGACAATGGGTAGGATCAAGCCAATCACAATTTAATTGATGATGTACAGCAGCAGAACCAAAATCCCATACATACGGCTCGTCATCACCAGCAAGAAGGGCAAAGCGACACATTTTATCACGCTCCCATTCACCAATTTTTGTGCCAGTGATATATCGAATGTTATTCACATCAAATGTAAGTATTGCTCCGCAATTAGAGTTTTTTAATGCGTTTTTCGCGCGGCTCAGCCTGTATTTTCTAAGGCGGTCATGGTCAACACGTCGCTCAAAATCAACAGCAGTATGACCAAGAGCAGGAATAGGTCTGTCCCAATTCCAGTTTTGATTAGCATCACTTGGTTGAAGAATGCGAGGGCTTAAAGCATTTGTCATTTCAATGTCCTGTTCTACTTATTTAATTTATTTACTTTATTCTTAAAAAAAACTTTCCGTAAATTACTTTAGCTAAATAAGTTGCCGGATCAATTTTTTTTTGAATTCTTATTGTAATTTAAATTAAATAAATGTTTAAAATTTTAATGATTAATTGCGGGTTCATAAAACATTTTTGAAGCTGAATAGAAAATGATGACGAGCGTATATGGAAGCTAAGATATATAATTATAATTGACAATGAGATAATCTTTTTGCCAACCTAATCACCTATTATGAATAGTTTTTGTTATAAATATATATGAAACTTTTAGATATTCTCTTCGATAAAGAAAGGTTGCTGTTCATTTAAAGAAGAATTTGTCACAGGCTAATTCTAAATAAATTAGAGTAATTATTGAAAAATAGGTGTTGAAATGGTTAGTAACGTTACTGAGCAAAATATGAATGAGCCAATTATTAGAAGCAAAATGGTAACAGCAGAAAATTCAGCTTCACAAATGACTGTTGCAGATTGTGGTGAATATGGAACGCTTGTGTTTGACGAGCCTATTCAACATGGGGGAACAGGAAAGGGACCGTCCCCATTACAAGGTATTTTGTCTGCATTATGTGCGTGTGAATCTGTTACCTTTAACAGAACAGCAAGTGAAATGAACTTTAAATATGATAGTCTTTCTTTTTCTGCAGAATATAAAATTGATATTAGAGGTAGATTGGGAATGAGAGGTGTTACCCAACATTTTAAAAATGTTCGCGTGGAAATTCAGGTCAAAACGAGTGAATCAAAACAACGATTGGAAGAAGTGGTAACAGAGACAGAACTTAGATGTCCTGTGTATAATCTTATTCAGAATGCGGGTGTGAATTTAACATGCCAATGGATTAGAATAAGTGAATAGGGAATTTTTCTATACAAAATATGAATAGAATAATATGCTGGTCTGACATTTGAGAGTCTACTGATATATCGTATAGCTAATAACTCAGTTTCTTTTTAAGAATGGTTAAAAGCAGATATATAGTAAATCAAGATTTATAGAATAAGAATCAAAACTAAAAGGGGAACTAAAATGAGTAAAGATATGGTTATTGGATGGATTGGTCTTGGCAGAATGGGCGCTCCGATGGTTGAAAAAATCATCAAGGCTGGCTATGAAGTAAAAATTTGGAACCGTACTAAATCCAAAGCGGATGCATTGGTTCAAGCAGGCGCGTCTCTTGTTGATTCACCCGCTGATTTAAGTAACGTTGATATCTTATTCACGATGGTATCTACTGGAAAAGATTTGAAACAAGTCTATTTTGGCGATGTAGGTGTGATGTCAGGTAATAATACGCCTAAGATTTTGATAGAATGTTCTTCTATTAGTGCACAAGAATCCTCTGAAATCAGACAAATTATTGTGGATCGAGGGTCAGAGTTTTTAGCATGTCCTGTTTCTGGAAATGGAAAATGTGTGAAAGCTGGAAAGTTATCAGCTGTTGCTTCTGGTAAAAAAGAGACATTTGATAAGGTTAAAGACATTATTGAATGTTATGCGATGCGCGGTGTATCATATGTAGGAGAAGGCGAATTATCTCGTTTTTGTAAAATTGCTCATAACGTGCTTCTTGGGGTATATATTCAGAATCTTGCTGAAATTACAGTGCTTGCGCAGGCAGCAGGTGTGCCAAGACATGCATTCTTAGAATTCATTAACAATTCAGTTATGGGTTCAATTTTTAGCCAATATAAAACACCAGCATTAGTGAATTTAGATTGGACAACAACCTTTACCCCACCACTTCTTCGCAAAGATATGGATTTAGGTTTGCAAGCAGCAAGAGAAATGGGCGTTAGTATGCCAGTAACGGCTGCTTCTAGAGAGTCACTGCAAACTCATTTTGGTTCTGCAAGTCTTAAAGATGATCCAGAAGCATATTTAGCTGCTGACTTTAGTGCCCTTATTGAGACAGTTGCACTGCAAGCAGGATTGAAATTAGAGCCTGAGAATGTTGAAGTAAAAACGGGATTGGAAGTCTAGTCAGACAAAAATTTATTTTGTAAAGCGAGGCGCATTGTGCCTCGCTTTTTTTTACGCAGATTTTGCCGTTAGCATGCCAAGTGGTGCGTGCTGAAGACATTCAGCGCCTGTGTCTGTTATGATAAATAGAGCGCCTGTTTGAACGCCTCGCATGCCAGAGCCATCAGTTATGTTGGGTTGCACCACGATTGCCATATTTGGGGCTAGCTTGATATCAGGTATAGGGCCCGCTGGACGAGAATTAGAACCTAAGATAGGGGCTAGATACCCACCGCCAAACCCATGAATTAAATCATCACAGGTAGTAAAGCCATTCTCCTCGATAATGCTTGCCGCGTCTAAAATTTCAGACATAGAGCACCCAGGTCGCAGCACAGACGCAATAGCACTAAAGGCGTTGTCTGCAACATCATGAAACTCAGATACCCAACTGGCAGGGTTTTGTCGCATCGACATTGAACGCAAAACTTGACCTGCATAACCTCTAAATGCACCACTAATTTCCATAACCAGAAGGTCATCTTTGCTTATTACTCTGCCTGTGGCGTTCTGCCGTGGCACCATACCGTCTGGATTATCCATATTTGTAGATATGAAATAGCGAATATGTGCCTGCCCACCAAGATGCAACCAGCTATTCTCAGCTAGATTAGCCAAATCATGTTCTCTCATTCCTGGGGTAACATTCTGATAAATAGATTTAACTGCTAAATCCGAGAAATAGGCACCAAGTCTTAAGCAGTTAATTTCTGATGTTGATTTTATCAGCCGAATATTTTGATACCATGAATCAAGAGAACTTAAAGAACAGCCAGTTTCTTCAAGAGCTTTTGTCATTGGCATACTCATCCTACCTATGACACCAATTTTTTGTGCCTTAATATGTGCAATCCTAGCCAACATTGTGTGTAAGGTATTTGTACCTGCCCATTCAACGGATGCATGAAAGGCGGTGTTATTTGCTTGTGGTACGTGGTTATAATATTGCACATATAATTTAGGCTCTGCGTTAAGTGAAATTATCAAAGCAGCTTCAGCAGAGACAGGCCAGCCAGTGAGCCATGGAATAGCAGTTCCTGCGCGCTCAGCACCATAAATAATCAGGCTATCAAGGTTTTGTTTTCTAAGTGTATCTTCAACCATCTTCCATCTGTTTTGATATTCATCATCTCTAAAACATCGACCTTTTATATTTAAAAAAAGCTCTAATTCTGTATTAATATTGATTGAAAAATCAGGCGTTAAAGCCATCATACTTCTCCTGTATTTATATTTCTAACCAAGAAATAGGTGTAACAACAAATGAGATAAACCTAATTATGACCGCATTTTATGTGCCATCCAATCAGCACTAGCTTGGCGATATTTATAGGCTCTATTATTTACCACATGACCTCCATCTGGCACAGCAAGATGAATAATCTCAGGCGCGTTTACAGCCGCTTTTTCCAGCATTGCCGCGTGTTCACTTGGAATAACACGGTCAAGCGCCCCAGATACGATAAATAAAGGACATGTTATCTGACTTGCAACTTCCCTCATAGACATTCTGCTTGCAATTTGCCTAATGTTTTTCTCGTCACTACCGCCAGAACGATAATCAAAACAACTTCGCGTTAAACCAGGAAGACTATCATAGCAAAGACCAACATCAAATGGACCTGATAAGGCGATGCATCCTTTAAGATCTGAACAAAATGCTGCAGCTCTAGGTGCATAATATCCGCCCATTGAAACACCCCAAAGCCCAATTCGATTAGTGTCCAATTCTTTGCGAGTGTTAACATAATCAATAACTGCCTGAACAGGCTTTTCATATTCAGGACAAATGGGAAGTTCATATTCTGCTTCGCCTTGCCCAGGTCCATCAAAAGTAAGTGTTGCCATGCCTCTATTAAGGAAAAGAGATTCATTGTTAAACATCTCCTCCTTGGCGCTATCAAGTCCCATGATTAAAATAACAACAGGCGGTTTTTCAACACCAACAGGCTTTCGCAAATGACCATAAAGTAAGTGGGTGCCATAAGGGATTGATACGCGTTCCCCTGCAGGAGATAGCCATGGCAGTGCTTTTGAATAGCTTTCAACTGCTTTTAGGTGGGTTGATTTCATCTGCTCTGGATTATTCACAAACAGAAATTTTCCAAAATGATAACATACGGCAGCAGTCACATAATGTTCGCCTGCGCTTAAATAATTCTGGTTTCCTGCTGCCTCTTTCCCAAGGGATGCGTGGACATCTCCTCTGTTAGAAAGAGCCATGCACCAATCATCCCAACTTTGCGTTTGGGTTGTCACATCCTGGAAATCAGCGAGTGGCATTCCATTACTTACCATTCTACCTGCCCAATGTGCTTTTGCGGCCTCAATTTTGGGATCTGACATAATTTTACCTCTTGGCTTATTTATTAAAATCTAAAATACATATTAATGTTGCCACTAAAAGGCAGTCCAGATCAAGCGTACACCAAGTGCGAAAATAGTAATATAAACAATAATAAAGAAAATTTTATCTGATAAGTAATTATTTATAATTCTGCCCAAAAAAAGACCAGCAAATGATACAGGAATAAAAATACTTGTGAGACCGATTAAATCAAAATTAAAAATACCCAAATACCAGTAGGGAATAATTTTTAAAAAATTACAAATACTAAAAAACACTGCTACAGTGCCCAGAAAAGCTTGTCTGGTAATGTTTTGAGGCAATAAATACGCCGCTATTGGCGGCAGCCCTGAATGAATTAAAAAACTTGAATATCCAGCAAGAGAGCCTGCAAGAAGCCCCCAAAAAGGACCAAGTATTCTTGGCTCAGTTATTTTTCGAAAATGACGTAGTAGCCCATCTGCAACTAGAATAAAAGCTAAGATTCCAATGAAAATCTTGAGTGCATCAGGCGTTATAAGGCGTATGGTAATCGCGCCAATTACCATCCCAAATGCACCCCCAATCAACAATAGTTTCATGCTGTGCCAAAGAACACTTTTTCGATACAGCCAATAGGCAAATGGATCTGTTACCACCAAAATAGGGAGTAAAAATGCTGCAGCTGTAAGAGGCGGCATGATTTGAGCAGCAAGCAAAACGCCCACTAAACCAAAGCCGCCACCTATTCCACCTCTGGACATCCCCATAATTAGGCTTGCAATACCAAGAATGACTAGCTGATATCTGCTGTAGTCTGAAATGACTTCAAACATTATTTTTATATTTCATCAAATTCCTAAAAACGAATTACTTACCATGGTAATCTAAAAATTATTGAAGTAATATTTATTTTAAGTTCAATAATTTTTCTGCGTTCAGATGCGTAATTTTTTGATAATCATCTGGAGATAATTTTGTTGATTTAATCCAGTCAGTACCATCTTTATTATTATTATAGGGCCAATCCACAGCAAATAAAATTCGGTCAGCCCCCATTTCCATCAGAGAACATAATAGAGCTGAGTCTGAAAAGT
>JABJAN010000053.1 GCA_018666135.1 Alphaproteobacteria bacterium
ATCACCTACCATGACTGGAACAATATGTGTATTACCAGTCAAGAATGGCATGCCATATTCACGTAATTTATTTTTTAAAAGTCTTGATTGGCGTTGCTGAGCATCACGCTCAAAATGGCTTTGTCTCAAATGCTGAACAGATGCAAGAGCCGCAGCTGCAAGTGGGGGCGGCATGGCTGTTGTAAAAATAAATCCAGAACCATATCCACGCACCGCATCACAAATGGCATCACTAGCAGCAATATATCCACCCATCGTGCCAAAAGCTTTTCCAAGTGTACCCTGCAACACATCAATCTGCGATTCCAACCCTTCTTGCTGGGCTACACCGCCACCTTCTTTTCCGTACATACCAACCGCATGCACTTCGTCTAGATAGGTCATTGCATTGTATTTTTTAGCTAAATCAACAATTTTTCCAATTGGAGATATATCACCATCCATTGAATATACAGATTCAAATATGATAACTTTATGTCTTTCAAAAGGCTGTGCTTTTAATAAGTTTTCCAGATGTTCAACATCATTATGGCGGAAAATTATTTTTTCAGCTCTGCCATATCGAATACCAGAAATGATTGAGGCATGGTTCATTGAGTCGGAGAAAATTACTGGGTCATCTAATAAAGCAGATATTGCACTTATACTTGCTTCGTTTGCAACATAGCCTGAGGTAAATACAAGCGCTCTTTCTTTGCGGTGAAGTGACGCTAGTTCTAATTCAAGTGATACGATTCCGTTGCTAGTTCCAGAAATATTTCTAGTTCCACCAGCACCAGTGCCATGGCTTGTTGCAGATTCGGTCATTGCTTGAATTGATTTTTTGCTTTGTCCCATGCCTAAATAATCATTAGAGCACCAGATAATCACATCTCGTGCACCTGCATCACTATGCCAAATAGCGTGTGGATGCTCGCCTACTTTGCGCTCAAGTTCAGCAAACAAACGATATCTATTCTCTGCTTTAAGCTGGTTAACTTGATCTTTGAATAAGGACTGATAATCCAATTTCTACTCCGAACCTATGCATAACACTTTATGACGTTACTTTAACCCGACATTATTTATCTTTTGTAACAGTTTTATCCCTTAGAGGGCTAGTCCTTTTACCATGTGACAAAGTGATGCGTTTAAATAGACATATATTCTATTCAGATAATTCAATGCTAGCTGCCGAAAATTTGAGTTCAGGAATTTTACCAACTGGGTCAAGTGCGGCGTTTGTAAGTATATTTGCGGGTGCTTCTTGAAAGCAAAATGGAAGAAATATCATGCCATCTGGTAATGATGGGTCAAGTCGTGCTGCTAGTTTTACAGTCCCGCGTCTGGTTGAAATAGTTAATTGTGAGCCTGCATGACCGCCAATTGCTCTAAGGTCTTCAGGATTTATATGAATTTCAGCTACAGGTTCGATTGCATCTAGCACTTCAGAGCGCCTTGTCATTGAGCCAGTATGCCAATGTTCAAGAAGCCTGCCAGTTGATAAAATAAAGGGATAGTCCTTATCAGGTAGTTCTGCGGGTGCCAAAAACTCGGCAGGTGTAAACTTAGCTAAGCCTGATTTGGTTGGAAAACCGTTGCCAAATAAAATATCCTGACCCTCTGAAAATTCATCAGAGCAGGGGTATGTAACACTATCCTCAGACTCTAAACGATTCCATGTGATGCCAGTAAATGAAGGCATTACAAGGCGCATTTCAGCAAATATGTCTTTTGCATGCTGATATTCCCATTTTAACCCCATCCTATTGGCAATTTCTTGAATAATCCAGAAATCCTGTTTTGCATTGCCAGGAGGCGGGACTGCTTGTCTGCCAAGTTGGACACGCCTATCTGTGTTGGTGACTGTGCCAGTTTTTTCTGGGAATGCAGAGGCGGGAAGGATAATATCAGCAAATGCCGCTGTTTCTGTTGGAAAAATATCTTGGACAATAAGGCAATCAAGATTTGCCAAAGCAGCGCGGGCATGATTTTGGTCAGGATCTGACATGGCGGGGTTTTCCCCCATTATGTACATGCCCTTAATATCACCTTTAAAAGCAGCATTTGTTATTTCAACTACGGTAAGCCCTTCTTCTTCTGGCAGAGGAAGACGCCATATGGCTTCATATTTATGTCTAACTTCTGGACTGGATACAGGTTGATAATCTGGCAGAAACATTGGGATTAATCCAGCATCTGATGCCCCTTGGACATTGTTTTGACCTCTAAGAGGGTGCAAACCAGCCCCTTCTTTGCCGATATTACCAGTTAGCAAGGCTAATGAGATTAAACATCTAGAATTGTCTGTTCCGTGCGTGTGTTGAGAAATTCCCATCCCCCAAAAAATAATACCAGCTGAGGCTTTTGCAAATCTGCGTGCAACAAATTTAATGTCTTCTGCTGGAACGCCGCAAATTGGGGACATCGCTTCTGGTGTACATAGTTTTACAGTTTCAGCTAATTGATCAAACCCTTCAGTGTGGGCAGCAACGTAATTACTATCATATAATTTTTCTGAAATTATTACATTTAAAAATGCGTTTAATAACGAAACGTCGGTTCCTGGTGTGAAATTGAGTGACTTGGTTGCGTATCTATCCAGTGACTGTGAACGCGGATCAAGTATGAATAACTCTGTTCCTTTTTGGGCTGCGTTTTTAATAAAGGTTGCCGCTACGGGGTGATTTACAGCTGGGTTTGCCCCAATGACAATTACTGCATCTGCGTTTTTGACCTGTGAAAATGAAGCTGTAACAGCACCAGAACCAATATTTTCAAGTAACGCAGCAACTGAAGATGCGTGACATAAGCGCGTGCAATGATCTACATTATTTGTCTGAAAACCAGTGCGAATGAGTTTCTGAAATAAATAGGCCTCTTCATTAGTTCCTTTAGCAGAGCCAAATCCGCTTAAAGCGGATGCACCATATTTTTGCTTTATATCGCTAAGGTTCTGTGCCGCTTTATCAAGTGCTTCTTGCCAACTTGCCACTCTAAAATGTGTAAAAGGGTTTTTAGGGTCAAAATTTTGCCATTCTTCTTTTGGTACGTCTTCACGTCGAATCAGGGGTTCTGTAAGGCGATCTGGATTATGAATATAGTCAAAACCATATCTGCCTTTTACACATAATCTTCCTAAATTAGCAGGTCCATTTTTACTTTCCACGCCAATAATCTTATTTTCTTTTACTTGAAATTTTAATTGGCATCCCACCCCGCAATAAGGACAAATAGAATCTACTTCTTTATCAGCTTTCAGGGTGATTTTATTGGCTTGTGTATCCATTAGGGATTTTGAAAGTAACGCACCAGTAGGGCAGGCTTGAACGCATTCCCCGCAACCAACGCAGGTTGACGCTCCCATATCGTCACCAAAATCAAATATAATATGGGTATCAGCACCCCTGCCAGCAAATCCAATAACATCGTTTGCCTGCACCTCACGACAGGCGCGCACGCACAGACCACACTGAATACACGCATCCATATTTACAGCAATTGCAGGGTGGGAGTTATCAGCTTTGAGGTTAGCTTTATGAGGAAGTTTTGCTTCTGGAAATCTAGCTTTTTCTAAGCCATGATGGTCTGCCATTCGCCAAAAGTGCGATTGTGGATCATGCGAAGAATGTTTGTCTGGTTGGTCTGATAATAACAGCTCCATCACTAGTTTTTGAGATGTCTTTACTTTCTCTGATTCAGAAGAGACAACCATGCCATTGCTAATTTTTCGCTTACAAGAAGCAGCTAAAACCCGCTCACCTTCAATTTCAACCATACAAGCACGACAATTTCCATCTGCACGATAACTATCTTCATCACGATAACACAGATGTGGGATATCAATGCCTTGCTGATGCGCAACCTGCCAAATCGTGTGTCCTGCTTCAGCACAGACTTCAGTATCATTAAGTGTAAATACAACCATTTCTGTAGTCTTGGTCTCATAGTTATTCATCAAATGTCACCTAATAGAATTTGAGTCTATCGTATTGAAATTGAACGAATTTTCACATTCCTCAGGGAAAAAACGCATGGCGCAACTTAATGGATTTGAGGCAGCTTGCCCCAATCCACAAATGCTAGCATATCTCATCACAGTTGTGATTTCGGATAATATTTCAGGCTCGTATTTGTCTGAATTCATAAGTGTAGCTGCCTTTTCAGTACCAACTCTACATGGGGTGCATTGACCACATGATTCATGTTTGAAAAATCGCATTAGATTTTTTGCAGTATCCCAAATATTATCCTTATCTGAGAGAATAATAACCGCATGAGATCCAACAAAGCAGCCTAATTCAGCAAGTTCGCCTCCAAAATCCAGCGCGATATCTGCTTTGTCTGCAGGTAATATACCTCCAGAGGCGCCTCCTGGCAGATAGGCTTTAAAGACATGACCATCAGCCATGCCACCACATCTTCTTATGAGTTCTTTAGCAGATGTGCCAGCAGCTGCTAATATAAGGCCAGGCGTGGCAACTCTGCCAGATACAGAGAAAGTGCGATGACCAGGATGTTTTTCTGTGCCTTGCGCATTAAACCATTTGGCACCTTTTTTTAGCAATTCTGGTACCCAATATAAGGTTTCCACATTATTAACCAATGTTGGTTGTCCAAAAATACCGTTTTCTGCAACAAAAGGAGGGCGGTGGCGAGGTAATCCGCGTTTGCCTTCGATTGATTCTATCATGGCTGATTCTTCACCACAAATATACGCGCCAGCACCGCGTCTTAAATGAATTTTAGTATGATTTGCTAAATCAGTCTTATCTAGCTTTTCAATTTCACAAAGAAGCATATGCAATATCTCAGGGTATTCATCTCTCACATAAATATAGCAATCAGTAATGCCAACCAATAATGCAGCTATTAAAATACCTTCAATCATTTGATGCGGGTTTGTTGATAAATAAAATCTATCTTTGAACGTACCTGGCTCTCCTTCATCAGCATTAATTGCCATTAGGCGAGGTCCGTTTTGTTGACTTACGATGCGCCATTTTTTGCCAGTTGGAAAGCCTGCGCCGCCAAGTCCTTTGAGTGCGGCTAATTCAATTTCATCTAAGGCAGCATTATGCTGTTGGGTGCCGGCGCTTTTGAGGCGATTTAAAACTTGATATCCGCCTGATTCAATGTAGCTGTCTAAAGTTGAAACTTCTTTTAAAATATTTTTTTTATTTTCAGCAGGGATAGAAAAATTATTTGTAAGGCTTTGAAGTGTCTCAAAATTAATATTGGGGATTAAAAAATGCCCGTCAGCAGCAACAGGTGCTTTGTTGCATGCACCTAAACACGGTGCTGAAATATATTGAATTTCGTCAGAATTAGTTTCAGATATTTTTGCAAGCAATTTCTCTGAGTTAAATAAAGAGCAAGTGAGGGAGGTGCACACTCTTATCGTGCGAGCAGGGGGCGGTGTTTCATCTTCTTTTACAAGTACAAAATGATCATAAAAGCTAGCAACTTCCCATATTTCCGCTAAGGGAAGGTTCATCAAAAAAGCTAATGCTGTTAGATGTTCTGATGAAAGATAAGAAAACTTATCTTGAATCATGTGCAGATATTCTATCAGCATATCTCTTTTTAGGTTTTTGGGAATTAAAGCCTTGATTTCGTCAATGGCATATTGTTGTGCAATTCTGCCCTTTGGTTTAAAATTACCAGCACGTTTTTTAATTTTTTGATTATTTGGGGAAGAACTCATGATTAAGATCCATAAAAAACGCTATTTGATGATAACAATGGTGTTATACTCACAATATGACAAGAGTATATTATGTTATAAACGCCAAAATGTTAGCTGAATTAAACTGTTAGTGCCCTATTCTGTCTCATCAGCGACAGGTGACAGTGAAATGATTTCTGCGTTGATTAATTGTTTGCCAACATTTTCAAAATTCACCGTAATTCTGGCTCCGTCAACTGATTGAACCTGTCCTATTCCCCAATCAAGCTGGTCAGGGTGTTTAACAAAATCACCTAAACTATAATCAATTAAAATTCGCATAATAATTGCTGACTAACACGATTTTTTAGCCTGTGCTAGTCCAATAAAAAAGAATTTTTTAAAAATAATATGATTGGTCGATTCACATTTAATCTAATGTGAGGCTACCAAAATCAGTTTGTAAAATTTGATAAATCATATTCCAATTGGTTTTCTTGCTCGTCAAGATTCAATTCATTAATATCTGATTCTGCAGGGCGGTTATTGTTATTTGTACTTCTCAATACATACCCTTGTCCCCAAATAGTTTGGATTTGAGCATCTTTTAGACCAGATCGTTCTAATTTTTTTCTGAGTTTACATATAAATACATCAATTATCTTTGATTCTGGTTCATCTATTCCACCATAAAGGTGTGATAGAAAAATATCCTTGTTTAATATTGCACCTTTGCGAACTGAAAGTAGGTGCAGAATTTGATATTCTTTATGAGTTAGGCTTACAGGCACATCATTTATGGCAGCAAAATGTTTATTAAGGTCTATTTCCAAATTACCAACATTAATTATAGAGGAAGCATGACCGTGTGTGCGTCTCATTATAGCGCCTAAATGAGCGAGTAATTCGTGCTTGTTAAACGGTTTTGTCAAATATCCGTCGGCACCTGCTCCTAAAGCATTTATGCGCTGGTCAACAGAGCTATTTCCAGAAACGACTAAAATTGGCACTGGATTATATATTTTTCGAATTAATCTAACTAAGCGCGTTCCATCTCCGTCAGGCAAATTTAAATCTAAAATTACGCCATCAGCATTACTATACTTCATTTCATTGAGAGCAGAGTTGATGTCACTCGCTCGAAAGCTGTTATATCCGCCTTCTTTTAGGATTAAGGCGAGTGCGTCTGAGATAATCTGGTCATCTTCAACAATTAAAATATTCATACTTTATTTCCTTCTAAATGACTGCCTAAATGACTCCCTAAATGACTGCATAATTTAAATAAAAAACGAATATACCTTTAAAAATATCTATTTTGGTAATAGTGCCCAATTTGAGAATATGATTTAAAGACTTGGTCATCTAAATTTAGCCTCATTGCTACTTTTTTTGTGCTATCAGAAAATATTAATAATATTTAAGATTAGCTTACCTACATATCTATTAGATTAGTTTCAGGAGGATCAAATCACAATTACGTGATTTACGAATTGTTAACTTTTTATCAGGAGAGAAAACTCAGCTCTCTTTCTACATAAAACTTGATTTTTTTCTGGAAGGGATATATCGCAAAGCGCTAATGCTACTTAAAATATGGTCTAATCATTTTTTTGGGGGAGACATAATGATAGAAGTATCAACATTATCGGCAGAAAATAGCGCTGATGTTCCGAGTGTTTCTGAGAAGAGCAACTCTGGAGTAAGATTGCCAGCTGGATATAGACCTTCTGACCAAGAAGAGTTCATGAATCCTATCCAAACTGAATATTTCAGGCAAAAGCTACTCAGGTGGCGATCTGAATTATTAGAAGAAGCTAATCAGACAATTGCAAATTTGTCATCTGAGAGCCTGCATCGTCCTGATCAAATGGATCGTGCCCAAATAGAAAGCAACGCTGCGCTTGATCTTCGAACCAGAGATCGAGAACGTAAATTACTCCAAAAAATTGAGGCTGCTTTGAGGCGAATCGAAGATGGTAACTATGGTTATTGTGAAGAAACAGGAGAGCCAATTAGCCTTTCTCGACTAGAGGCAAGGCCAATCGCTTCTTTGAGTTTGCATGCTCAAGAAATGCATGAACGAATGGAAAGAGTGCATCGTGACGATTAGAAAAGTTTTTTGGTGTATCAAATATGTATCCTAGCGAATGTGCCGTTAAGCTAGTTTGATGATTCATCGCATTTTTTGATCTTTTTTAGGTAAAATTATATTTTTGAATAAAAGGTTAACGGTCTTATTAATGGGGTATTAATAATTTTGGTCGCTTAACCTAACTTTTTGCATTTTATGAATTATGGTCTGTTGTTTAGGTTTTGCTAAATTGCAGGAAAATTAGCACAACAGATGCATTTTATTCAAAAATTAAAGCCTGATATAACGGATGAAACGTCATCTAAACAAAGGGTGTACATAGGGAGTTCGATAGGTCAAGAAAGATTGGATACCCAGAGTATTATTCATGATGTGAATAATTTTCTTATGGTTTTGATATTGCAATGCGAACAGCTAAAAAAAGACTATTATCATCAATCAGGTTTGTCTGACAAACTTCAAAAAATAATTGATGTAGCAGACCAGACTGCTTTGTTAGGACGAAAAATTAATTTCAGTAAAACAAATAATAGTAAACCAATAAAAATAGCTATCACTGAAATATTTAGATTAATCATTTCCCAAAAAGAGCTTTTAAATTTTCTGCTGCAAGACAAAATAGAACTTAACGTTACTCCTTTTAAACAACAACTCACGCCCTTTTTGCTAGATGGTAAGATATTAATTGATACAGAACAAATCTTGCCAATCCTTCTTCAATTAGTAAGAAACTCGCTTGAAGCTATAGAATCTTCAAAATATCGAACAGTTGATACCATGCTGAATGAGCCAAAATCGATTGAGATTTATTTGACGATATCCAAACAGAATAATGGAACATTTAAAGGGTAAAATTATAATGATTTTAATTTTTCAGGTTACTTCTTGCAGATTCATGTACAAGATAATGGTCCGGGGTTTGGCTCATTAAACGGGAAAAACCCGCTGGTTAGTGGCGTCACCTCAAAAAAGTCAGAAATGGGGGGGCATGGATTATCTTCAATTCAGCATATTCTTAACAAATGGGATGGATTCATATTTAAAGAATCAGCAAAGATAGGCGCACATCTCTCCCTAAATTTTCCAATCTTAAAAGAGTAGTGTACGTGTAATCATATAGGTGAAGCTAATGATAGTGTTGTTTCCCTGTAACCTGAGTACCATAAATTAATATACTTTATTTTAAACTTGCAAAAAGAACAAATCAGGTACATATTAAAAAGAACAAAACATAAACATTAGCTCTTTTTTATTCAAATTTAGGTTCAAATTTTTTTATTAATTAAGTACGAAAATTCATTTCTGGACAATAAAGATTGGCTATGCATGATGGAGGAAGATTTGAAAAATAACGTAGTGGAAATGAAAATGGCAAGTGATGATAAGTCAAAAGCATTAG
>JABJAN010000054.1 GCA_018666135.1 Alphaproteobacteria bacterium
AAATTCAGTAAAAAATACACTTAATCCTCATTTTTTAAATTATAACAATAATTGGACAAAAGTTGAGGAAATGCTTGAAGACCCAATACTTGAAAAAAGGGCAAGAGATATATCAGCTGGGCTTAGATGTCTTGTGTGTCAAAATCAGTCAATTGATGATTCTGATGCAGAACTCGCACAGGATTTGCGACGGCAGGTACGTGATTATTTAATCTCAGAAATGACAGATGATGAAATCTACCAAGCGCTTCAAAATAAATATGGGGAATTTGTATTACTATCCCCGCCTATTCAACCCTCAACCTATTTATTGTGGCTTGCACCGTTAATTATTATTTTAATAGGCGTTTTTTTAATCATAAATTTATTCCGTCCTGCTTCAGCCAAGTCAAATAATTCTGTTTTTGAGGATCAAACTTCTGTTAATGAAATTTCAAGAGAGTCAGTAAAGATAATCCAAAATACACCTAATAGCGCTACACCGAAAAGTCAGTCATCTAATTTAGTTAGAATTTCTATACCCTTTTGTATATTAGCGGTAAGCCTAGCTGTTTATCTTGTCTTAGGCAGGCCTGACCTTTTGGATCAACCATTGGAAAAAAGGCAAGAAGTGATAGCCAAAACCAATCAGGAATTGAAAGACCGGCAAATGGCTGCGCTTGATAATTTCAAACAAGCCCAAAAACAGGTAGCATTAACCCCTAACAGCCTAACCTCGCAATTTATGTTGGCGGCAACTGCATCACAAATTGGTGCAATAGACGATGAGATCAATGCGCTAAAAAAAGCATTGGAATTAAGCAACGATGACCCAAGGATTAAATCCCAATTGGCAGAGGCATTTACACGGCAAGCTGATGGACAGGTAACCAAAGATGCCTCTAGACTTATCTCAGAAGTAATAAAAAGCCGTCCTAACGATATTCGCGCTTTATATTTAGGGGGATTAGAAGCCTTTCAAAAAGGTGCTATGAGAGAAGCGGTTGATATCTGGAAATCAGCTACTCCCTTCATTTTATCAAACTCAGATCTTGCAGTACAAATGACAGCAGACATAGCACGGGCAGCAGAGTTAGCTAACATAGATACACCAGACTTAAGTTTCGCACAGCCTAAAACCCAAAGGCAGGCAGATAATATACAAGCAATTCCGGAAATAGATACAAATAGTGATGCTTTCCAAGAACGGCTTTCACAATTTTCTGAATTATCAGCAGACGGACAAAAAGAGTTTGTTGAACAAATGATTGAAAAGCTGGCAGAGCGGGTTCAGGAGCAGCCAGATAATTTTTCAGGATGGCTTCAATTAGCCAATGCCTATATCTCAATAGAAGATAATCTATCTGTTGAGAACGCCTTAAAATCTGCCTCAAATGCCGTTATCTCAGACCAACAACGGATGAGATTAATCGAATTTTCCCTACTGACTTTTCCAACTAAGGCAACTGCAACTTTAGCTGAACAGCAATTAGCGTTATTATCTGAGACGGTTTTACAATCAAATTCTGCGAAATTTTTGCAAGGTGAGCTTGCTCGACAGCAAGGTGATACAAAAAAAGCGGTTATTTTTTGGTCAGATATTCTAAAAACTATCCCGCCAGAAGCAGAACAAGCCAAGACACTTAGGAATTATATTATGGATTTAAAATAATAACCTTGAAAACAAATGGAGCTTTGAAAACAAATAGAGTCTTGAAAATAATTATTGGCACTTAGTTGAATTATTTTATCCAACAAATGCTTTTTCTAAAACATAATGGCCTGGGTGTGAATTAGCACCCTCAATTAGACCATATTCTTCACAAATAGATTTCATATCCGAATTCATTGCCATTGACCCACAAATCATGACTCTATCTTCTTCAGGAGAAAAAGAAGTACATGATAATTTAGTGAATAATTCTCCAGAACGCATCAAATCTGTTGCTCTGCCCATTACATCCGATTTCTCACGCGTAGTGGTTGGAAGATAAACGAGTTTTTGATGCGCCATTTCAGCTATCAAAGGGTCACTATTTGAAATTCTGACGAGCTCTTTTCCATAAGCAAGTTCTGCATTATCCCGACAGGTATGAATTAACATGACTTGTTCAAATTGCTCATATATTTCTGGGTCTCTTACCAAAGAAGAAAATGGAGCGATGCCTGTCCCTGTCGCAACTAAATAAATTCGTTTTCCAGGGATTAATGCGTCAAGAACCAATGTGCCTACAGGCTTCTTTTTCATGATGATATACTCATCACTCTGCAAATGTTGAAGTCTTGACGTTAATGGTCCATCAGGCACTTTAATTGAATAAAATTCTATTTTTTCATCCCAACTAGGCGAGGCAATAGAATATGCCCTTAATAACGGCTTGCCTGTTTCATCTAGCAATCCCAGCATAACAAATTCACCCGAACGAAATCTAAAGCTTGCAGGACGCTCAACCGAGAATGAGAATAACCGATCTGTCCAATGTTTTACATTTAATACTTTAACAGCGTCATCTGTTTGCGATGTAACCATGAATGATGTCATCTGGTTTATCCTAAAATTGCGTTAAAAGGATGCATTGAAAAATAGGTGTTTTACTGGCGAAAAGCATTGCTTAATACACATTTTTTCTAATGCCAGTCAAGCAATGTTGCTTGCTTATATATTTTTGTCAAATTGACCCCTGTTTTATCTTCAAGACATATCAAAAAATAAAAAAGGTTTTTTAGACTAAGGCAGTTTTTAGTTAAGGCATGAATGATTTTAGCCTTGACTAACTATATAAGTATACTATCTAATATATATTATGGATGATAACTTTATATGCAACCAGGAAAATATATGGCTAACGCTTTAGCACACCCCACCCCCCTTAACTCATTTATTAGTCAAAAATCTATTATATCTGGGATTATTTTGATGGCATTGGGGTATGGTCTGCTGAATCCTGAATTCGGGGAAGTTATCATAGCCTCAATTGCAGATGCCTATATTCAAGTTACTTCATTTGTTGCTGCAACTCTGTTTTTATTTTATGGGATAGAACGTCTATTTAAAATTGATATCACTGCAAAATTATCTAACGCTGGAAATATGCAGGTATTTTTTGCAGCATTGCTGGGGGCTTTACCTGGTTGTGGCGGCGCAATAATTGTTGTTACACGTTATGTATCTGGCTCACTCAGCTTTGGCTCAGTACTTGCCACACTTACCGCTACCATGGGTGATGCCGCATTTTTACTCATTGCTAAGGAGCCTACAACAGGGTTGTTTATCGTCATTTTAGGGTTAGTAGTTGGCACCTTAACTGGTTATCTTGTAGATAGCATTCATGGTCGAGATTTTCTTAGACCCAAATCAGCTCCAAAATCGATACCTGAAATTAGTCACGCTAGTGAGCAAACCAATTCTGTGGTGGTGTCTCGCATTTGGCTGGCGCTTATTGTACCTGGCATTTTTCTAGGAATCCTAGCCGCATTTCAAGTAGATATTGATTTATTATTATCAAATCCCTTTATTTCCACGCCTGCAACATATCTTGGGTTTATTGGCGGCATTTTCTGCGTCTTTTTGTGGGCTGCTCCTGCCAAATTAAAGGGAGGTAACCAATCTAGCCGCAAAATTCCAGTGTTTTTGAGAGAAACAATTGCTGACACAAATTTTGTTACTGCATGGGTTATTCTTGCCTTTTTGATTTTTGAAATATGGATGTTCAGCTTTAATATTGACCTACATAATTTATTCAACGGATATACATCACTGATACCCCTTATAGCCATCATCATTGGTTTATTGCCTGGGTGTGGTCCACAAATACTGGTTACAAGCATGTATCTTGCTGGAATCGTGCCTTTATCTGCGCAAATGGGTAACGCGATTAGCAATGACGGAGATGCCTTATTTCCAGCCATTGCGCTTGCTCCAAAAACAGCAATTGTGGCAACTCTTTATTCAACCATACCTGCGCTTATTATTGGATATGGCTGGTATTTTATTTTTGAGTAAAAAATAGAGATATTATATTTATTTGATGCATATATGGTCTTATCGACAATGAAGGTTTAAGATATCCTTGCGGTTTAAATCACTTTAAATAATCATCACTGAAAAGTGGAATACATAAAATGAGCAAACAGACACATTATACTTTGAGGGAGGCTGAGGCTTTAGCGGAATATAAAAATGACCAAAAAAAGCTAGATGGAAAAATAAGTTTAGATGGTCTTAAGGTTAAGCCCTTATATACTGCAGAAGATCTAACCAGCTGTGAGCATTTAGAGAATCTTCCAGGTCAAGCCCCTTATACACGTGGTACAAAAGCTACGATGTACACTGGCAGGCCCTGGACAATCCGCCAATATGCAGGCTTTTCAACAGCTGAAGAATCTAATGCCTTTTTTAAAAAAGCCTTAACTGGTGGGCAAAAAGGCTTGTCTGTTGCTTTTGATTTAGCAACTCATAGAGGCTATGATTCAGATCACCCGCGTGTGTCAGGAGATGTTGGCAAGGCAGGTGTTGCAATCGATTGTGTTGACGATATGAAACGGTTATTTGCAGATATCCCTTTGGATAAAATGTCAGTTTCAATGACAATGAATGGTGCTGTGCTTCCCATATTAGCGAGTTTCATAATCGCTGGTGAAGAACAAGGCGTGCCTTCAGAGGCGCTTTCTGGAACCATACAAAATGATATATTAAAAGAATTTATGGTAAGGAACACCTATATTTATCCGCCTGAACCATCAATGCGCATTGTATCTGATATTATTGCCTATACCGCTTCCAATATGCCTAAATTTAATTCTATTTCCATTTCAGGCTATCATATGCAAGAAGCCGGTGCGAGTTTGGTGCAAGAACTTGCCTTTACACTTGCCGATGGACTTGAATATGTAAAAGCCGCACAAAATCGGGGATTAAATGTTGATCAATTTGCCCCAAGATTATCTTTCTTTTTTGCAATTGGCATGAATTTCTTTGCTGAAACTGCGAAATTAAGGGCGGCACGCAGCTTATGGGCTGATTGGATGAAACGATTATTTAATCCAAGCAACCCAAAATCTTTAATGCTTCGAACCCATTGCCAGACAAGTGGTGCCAGCCTCACAGAGCAAGACCCATATAATAATATTGTCAGAACAACTATCGAAGCAATGGCAGCAACACTTGGTGGCACTCAATCATTACATACCAATTCATTTGATGAAGCAATTGCTTTACCAACTGATTTCTCAGCAAAAATCGCGCGTAACACACAACTTATTTTGCAATATGAAACAGGAATTACAGATATCATAGATCCTCTGGCTGGCTCTTATTATGTTGAAAATCTGACATCACAACTGATAGCAAATGCAAATGATCTTATTCAGGAAATTATGGATATGGGTGGCATGACACATGCTGTACAAGAAGGTTTTCCGAAGCGAGAAATCGAAAAAATTGCTACTAAAAAACAAGCATTAATTGATTCTGGGCAACAGGTGATTGTCGGTGTTAATAAATATCAATCATCTGAAAATGCTGAAATTGACGTGCGCATAATTGACAATACAGCAGTAAGAGAAGCACAAATTGAGCGTCTTAAAAAAGTTAAATCATCTCGTAATAATGAGGCTGTTTCTCTTGCTCTTTCTAAGCTTAAGGAAGCTGCAATCTCAGGAGAAGGTAACCTTTTGGACCTGTCTTGCGTTGCCATGCGCGCGCGCGCCACAGTGGGCGAAGTATCAGATGCATTGAGTGAGATTTTCACACGGCACCGTGGCACAACTGAGGTAGTGCGAAATATCTATACAGAAGCGTATAATAATGATGCACAATTAAAACCAATATATGATGCCATTGAACAATTTAAAACAGAGGCTAGTATTTCACCCCGTTTATATCTTGCCAAATTAGGTCAAGATGGTCATGACCGCGGCGCAAAGATTATCGCAAGTGCTTTTGCTGATTTTGGATATGATATAATTGCAGGTGATTTATTTGAAACACCAGAAGAAGCAGCAGAAACTGGAATTTCAAATAATGTTCATGTGATTGGTGTTTCCTCATTAGCTGCTGGTCATAAAACACTTATTCCAGAATTAATTAACACGTTAAAAGAAAAAGGCGCTGAAGATATTCTGGTAATTTGCGGTGGCGTAATACCTGCTCAAGATTATGACTTTTTATATAAAGCAGGGGTTGCTAAAATATTTGGTCCTGGAACAGCTGTAACTGATGCAGCACTCGAAACGACACATGCGGTTATCGAAAATAATAGGCGCACACATAATTCACGGAACGCTAGACTAGCTTCTAAAGATGTGTAGCACAAAAAACACGTGATTAACCTCACTCTTCTAATAAATCCCCTAAAAAAATGGCTGGTATATTATTTTGGTACATTATTTTGGTACATTAATTTGGTACCCTTAATTTGATACCCTTAATTTGACTGCTGGATTTAGCTGCCTGTTGAGCAACTATACACATTTTCTATATGAGTTTGCTCATTCTATTTTGTCCCCCTTGAACACACTCTTACTGGTTCTTACATATCATTTAAGCGAATGATTATGGCAAAAATTCAATTCAATTTGCAGATAATTTTGAAAACTATAATTTTTGTAAAAGGAGATCGAGTATGGATGCAAATAATTTTACAGCGATTGCAAGGTCAGCGCTAACTGATGCACAGAATACCGCGCTAGCCCATTCAAACCCATCTTTAACAGACTTACATCTTTTATCCGCATTGCTAAAGAATGATACAATTTCGCTTCCCAAATTATTAACGAGATCTGGTCTTGATCTTGCAAAACTTAAAGCCGCTATAACACAAGCAATTGAAAAACTTCCTGAAATTGCATCTGCTACTACTGAAGCAAAGCTGCAAATGGATCAAACTCTTGCTAAAATCCTTGCAAAAGCAGACCAATGGGCAAAACAAAGAGGCGATAGTTTTATTGCAAGTGATGCTCTTCTGCTTGCCACTGCAGAATCAAATGGAGCAGCTGCGCAGCTATTAAAGCAGCAACATCTAAATATCAACGCATTGAAAAATGAAATTGAAAATTTGCGCAACGGGCGCAAAATTGAAAGTGATAGCGGTGAAGAATTATTTGAAAGTCTAAGTAAATTTGCTCGTGACCTTACTAATGCAGCTATGCAGGGAAAATTAGACCCTGTTATTGGGCGCGACGAAGAAGTTAGAAGAACGATGCAGATACTTGCAAGAAGAACGAAAAATAATCCTATTTTAATTGGCGAGCCTGGCGTTGGAAAAACAGCCATCGCAGAAGGGCTTGCTCAACGCATTGTTTCTGGCGATGTGCCTGAGGCTCTTTTAAACAAATCTATTCTTGCGCTGGATATGGGTGCTTTAGTGGCAGGTGCTAAATATCGAGGTGAATTTGAAGAACGTCTAAAATCAGTTATTAGCGAAGTTCAATCACGAGATGGAGAAGTTATCTTATTTATTGACGAAATGCACCAGCTCGTTGGTGCTGGCAAAACAGATGGCGCTATGGATGCATCAAACTTGTTAAAGCCAGCATTAGCGCGAGGTGAGCTTCATTGCATAGGGGCTACCACATTAGATGAATACCGTACCTATGTTGAAAAAGATACCGCACTCGCACGCAGATTTCAGCCGGTTTATGTGGGGGAGCCCTCTGTTGAGGACACAATATTTATCCTGCGTGGATTAAAAGAAAAATATGAAGCCCATCACGGCATTCGTATCACAGATGAAGCACTTGTTGCGGCTGCTAAATTGTCTGACAGATATATCAATAATCGTTTTCTGCCAGATAAAGCAATAGATGTAACAGACGAAGCGGCAAGCTTTATGCGTATGCAGTCTGATAGCAAACCTGAGGCTTTAGACGCACTTGACAGATCTATATTACAGCTAAAGATTGAACAAGCAGCTTTACAAAAAGAAGCAGTTACATCTTCCCAGAAAAAAAGATTGGAAAAAATTTTAGCTGAGCTAAGCCAGTTGGAAAATGAATCAGAAGAACTAACCAAAAAATGGAAAACTGTTAAATCAAAATCAGAGGAAGTAAAACAACTACAATTGAAAATAGAAGATGCGAGACATCTTTTAGAGGTGTCTCAGCGTAATGGAAATTTAGAAAAAGCGGCTGAGCTTACCTATTCAATTCTTCCTGCTCTTACAAATGAATTAGAAATAGCTAAAAAAGCTTTTGAAGAAAATGATGCTATTGGTCAGCAAGTTGAAAGCCGGCATATTGCGCTTATTATCAGCCAATGGACTGGTATTCCTGTCTCAAAAATGTTGGCTGGAGAAGAAGAAAAATTGCTTCAAATGGAACAACAAATGGCACAACATGTAGTTGGTCAGGAGGAGGCTATTTCTGCAATTTCAAATGCCATTCGCCGTTCTCGCTCTGGATTGAGTGACCCTAATTTACCTCTTGGTAGTTTTTTGATGCTTGGTCCTACTGGTGTTGGTAAAACTGAGTTAGCAAAAGCACTTGCCATATTTTTATTTGATAAAAAGGATGCAATCCTAAGACTTGATATGTCGGAATATATGGAAAAACATTCTGTTTCTAGACTGATTGGTGCCCCTCCTGGCTATGTTGGCTATGAAGAAGGAGGAAGCCTAACAGAGGCTGTTCGGCGGCGCCCTTATCAAATTATATTATTTGATGAAATAGAAAAGGCTCATCCAGACATTTTTAATATTCTCTTACAAGTTCTGGATGAGGGAAAACTTACAGATGGTCAAGGTCACACAGTGGATTTTAGAAACACGCTTATTTTATTAACTTCTAATCTTGGCGCTGAGCATCTGCTTGCCCTTGATAATTCAGAGCCAGTTGAAAAAGCAAGAGAAAAGGTTATGGCTGAGGTTCAGTCTGCATTTAGACCAGAGTTTTTAAACAGGTTAGAAGCTATTTTATTATTCCAGCGTTTATCTAGAAACAGCATGACCAAGATTGTTGATATTCAGCTTAATGAATTAAAATCACGCTTGTCAGAACGATCTATCACAATTGAGGTTTCAGATGCAGCCAAATCTTGGTTAAGTGACAAAGGGTATGACCCGCATTATGGCGCACGACCATTGAGAAGACAGATTCAGATTTATATTCAAAACCCGTTAGCAGAACAGTTAATATCTGGCAAATATGTAGATGGAGATAGTATTTTTGTAGATGTATCAGATTTGAATGATAGTTTAATTTTTCACAAACAGCAAAATATGGCTGACCTTAAATTAGCTCCATAACGGATAAAACCGATACCAAAAAAAGCAGTCCAAACATAGTTGGACTGCTTTGATGCGTATTTACTAGAATTTGTTTTTATCTGTATTTACTATTTAGTTGGCGCATTAGTCAAAATTGAGGAGGACATAATGCGGGTCATGCGTTTGGAAAATGAAGTTAAATCTGATGGTATTCTTCCCTCCATAATTTGTGCTTGATCAAATAGCAGAAAAGAAGCGTCATCAACTAACCCGCTTTCCGTACTAGCAGATTTTTCATGTGCCATTTTATTCAATGCAAGAACCAATTCATGGTCTGGATTTAATTCAAGCACTCTAGGCGCGCCTTGAAAATCTTTATTATGTGATTTCATTAAACGTTCCATCTGGATATCCATCCCATTTTCGTCTGCCACAAGACATGCTGCGCTTTCTGTTAATGTGGATGATAACCGTACATCTGCAATCTGATCTCCAAGATTTGTTTTAATACGAGCAACAAGTAAATCAAATTCAGACGGGTCTGTTTTTTCTTTATTGTCATCTGCATCATCTGACTTAAACTTATCTAGGTCCAATGCTCCTCTGCTAGCAGACTTGAATTTTTTACCTTCGAATTCAGGAATCAGTGGAAGCCAAAATTCATCAATAGGGTCACTTAATACAATCACATCAACATCACGAGCTTTAAATCCCTCTATATGAGGACTAATTTCTGCCTGTTCAACTGATTCTGACGAAAGATAATAAATCTCTTCTTGCTGTTCTTTCATTCCCGCAACATAATCCGCAAGAGATATATAATCTCCTTTTCTACATGAATAAAATCGACATAATTCAAGAATTTTTTCTCTGAAGTCAGCATCTTCATATAAGCCTTCTTTAACAACTAGCCCAAAATCAAGCCAGAATTTTTGATATTCTTCCTGATTTTTGCTTGCTTGTTTCTTAAGCTCTGATAATACCCGTTTAATAATTGCCTTTTTAATCTTATTAATAGCAGGTACTTGCTGCAACATCTCCCGACTGACATTCAGGTCAAGGTCTGGCGTATCAACCACACCTCTTACAAAGCGAAGCCAGTTCGGGACCAAATCCTCACATTCATCTGTTATAAAAACACGATTTATATATAATTGAAGGCGTGATTTTCGCTCCGGATTAAATAAATCCATTGGACGCGTGCTTGGTACAAACAAAAGACTTGTGAAATTAGTTACCCCTTCAGTTACATTATGCATAGTTAAATAAGGAGTATCGTACGCAGCGCTGGCTTGTTGATAAAATGCGTTATATTGCTCTTCGGTAATTTCTGATTTTGGTCTGGTCCATATAGCAGAAGCACTATTAAGCATGGTGCTTGCCTCTCCATCTAACCAGTAAATGGGAGAAGATAAATGATCTGAATATTTTTTAATCAGGTAAGAAATTCTTTGTTCTTCCAGAAATTCCTTTGCATCTTTTTTTAGATAAAGGATAATGTCTGTGCCAGCTTCCGCTCGTGTAGCGCTATCAAGACTATATCCTGTACTTCCATCTGAGTGCCATTTAAACGCATCACTATTAGCAGCTTTTCTAGAAATAACATCTACAGAATCTGCAACCATAAAAGCAGCATAAAAACCAACCCCAAACTGACCTATAAGAGAGAGCGTGTTTTTATCATCCTTTTGAGATGATTTTATCTGTTCTATAAAATTCTTCGTACCAGAGCGAGCAATAGTGCCAAGAGATGAGACCATATCATCTGCATCCATGCCAATTCCATTATCTGATATCGTAAGAGTTTTTGCTTTTTTATCGACTTTTATCTGAATTTGAAGTTCTTCTTCAGCTTGCAGTGATTGGTCTGTTGACGCCACAAAACGCCTCTTATCTAGAGCGTCTGATGCATTTGATATCAATTCGCGCATAAAAATTTCGCGATTAGAATAAAGCGAGTGAATAACGATATCTAATATTTTACTGGTATCAGCTTCAAAAGCCCTATTTTCAATAGTCATATTAAGTTTATTCCTTTATTTATTAAGAATTAATCTGTTAAGAAATTAACAGAAAACATAGATTGTATAGCATTTAGGCATCATACCTTCAGGATTCAAGAGTTATATGTTTCACAAAGTGAATTTAACCAAGGTTTCAGAACCGTTATTTATTCCTGAAACGAAGGTACAATAGAGATTGATATGATCACTGAAATTTATAAAATCTGTTCAGTGAACGAATGGGAAGAAGCCTGTAAGCAAGGCATATATTCAGGTAGCAAAGTAGATATAGCCGACGGATTTATTCATTTCTCCACCCGCCAGCAACTTGCGGCAACCGCAGAAAAACACTTTTATGCTCAAAAAAACCTAATTCTTGTAGAAATTAACCTAGAACAAATAGCAAATCTTGAACTTACGTGGGAGCCTTCAAGGGGAGGCGAATTATTTCCGCATTTATATAAGGAATTGGATGTTACTGGCTTAGAAAAAACGTGGATTCTTTCACTTGATGAGAGAAAAATTCCTATTTTACCTTTCTAGTCAGACCAGATTGCCAATATTTCAAATGAAAATATCTGATGTTTTGAAAAATACAACGCACCCCCCATACAAGATATACAGCAATTATTTCAAAGATAAATAAGTATGAATGTACAAGATTGGGGCGCATTAATCGCAATTTGCATCGCTGGCGCTTTATCACCTGGGCCAAGCCTTTTAGTAATTATCTCCATTGCTACACGATATGGACAAAAAGCAGGTCTCCTTAGTGCTGCTGGTCACGGAACAGCTGTTTTTATCTATGCTATATTAACAGCGCTAGGTGTAAGCTGGCTTTCTAGTGCAACTACTCAATTGTTTTTTTATATACAGATATCAGGGGCATTGCTTCTGTTATGGATGGGCTTATCTATGCTTTTTTTGGCTGGCAAACAGACCCTGAATTCTAAAAATCATGACCCCAAAAAAAATCTTGGATTTGCCTTCAAAGATGGCTTTTTAATTGGCATTCTTAACCCAAAAATTGCTGCATTTTTTGCCTCCCTATTCAGTCAGTTTGTCATTCCCTCGCAATCTTTTTCCGTCAGTTTTATGATGGCAAGCATCGCTGGGTTTGTTGATATAACGGCTTATTGTATTGCGGCACTTGTTGCTAATACATTACTAGTCAAACAGCTATTTTTAAACTATGGTCGCGTACGAGATTTTATATTTGGAATTTTGTTATTGCTTCTTTCCCTTTCTGTTATTTATGACAGTCTTAAGACTTTGATTTAGGTTTGTTTTATATTTATGTCTTTAATTAGCTCAGCTGTGTCCTCAAAAACTTTGAAAGAGCATTTGCGCTCTCCTGTTGGTTTCCTAATACTTATATCGATAGCAATGCCTATAGCAATGTCCAGTTGGGTTGCCCTGCTTAATAATTTTGTTATCGAAAAGGCCTTTTTTACTGGCGTTGAGATTGGATGGCTTCACACCGTACGTGAAATTCCTGGCTTCCTAACGATAACCATTATTTTTGCTATCCTTGTAATAAAAGAACAACGTCTTGCTGTTCTATCTCTTATTTTGATTGGCGGCGCTGTTGCTCTTACAGGATATTTTCCTATTTTTAGTGGACTGCTTATTACCACGTTTCTGAGTTCCATCGGATTTCATTTTTTTGAGGCTGTAAACCAATCTTTACAACTGCAATGGCTAGATAAGAAAAAGGCGCCTCAAATTCTGGGATGGTTGCTTGCCGTGGGCTCCACAACTTCTCTCATCACTTATTTAATAATCGCATTAGGCTTTTCTTATTTTGATCTAAGCTATCAACAGGTTTATGTAGGGTCTGGTTTTATGACCATTTTACTGGCGATGGTTGCTTATTTATGTTGGCCGCGCTTTCCAGAGAAACATCCACAGAATAAAAAAATTGTTATTAAAAAAGCCTATTGGTTATATTACGCATTGCAATTTGTTGCTGGTGCAAGAAGACAAATTTTTAGCGTTTTTGCTGCTTTTATGATGGTTGAAAAATTTGGATTCGAAGTACATGAATTAACGTGGCTATTTATTATCAATTTTATTCTTAATATTATTTTTGGTCCTATAATGGGGTGGCTTGTTGCCAGACTAGGGGAGCGATGGGCACTTACTACTGAATATATAGGACTTACAATTGTGTTTATTGCTTATGGCGGTGTTTATATGTTTTCATGGGCTGCTTGGGTTGCAGCAACTTTATATGTTATTGATCATCTTTTCTTTGCTATGGCATTTGCTCAAAAGACATATTTTCAAAAAATCGCGGAACCTGCTGACTTAGCGCCAACAACTGCTCTTGCTTTTACTATAAATCATATTGCGGCTGTAACTCTGCCTGCCTTCCTTGGATATTTGTGGCTGACTTCGCCTGCATCTGTTTTTATTTTTGCAGCAGGACTTGCGATTATTTCGGTCTTTTTATCACTTCTTATCCCACGTCATCCTACAATTGGAAATGAGACAATTTTTTCATCCAAAGCCGTAATTTAAATAAATAAAAAATAAGAAACTATATAGCATTCTGCTAAACTATCTTATGCTTGCATCTCTCATAAGACTGCATTTTACTAGGACACACACACAAAATATTAAAAGAGGTAAGTGATGGCTAATTCTGTTTTTGTTCTTTCAGCATTACGATCTGCAATTGGTGGGTTTGGAGGCGCGTTAAAAGACACCTCTCCGATTGAGCTTGGGGTTGCTGTTGCAAGCAAAGCCATTGCTGCATCTAAGCTAGACCCAGAGCAGATAGGGCATGCAGTTTATGGTCATGTAATTCACACAGAACCTCGCGATATGTATTCACCTAGATGTATTGCAATGGGAGCAGGTATGCCAGAAACCTCCCCCGCATTTCAAGTTAACAGACTATGTGGATCTGGATTGCAAGCTGTTGTAAGTGCCTGCCAACTAATTGAGTTAGGAGATACACAAGCCGCGTTAGCGGGCGGTGTAGAGGTAATGTCACGGTCTGGGTATCTATTACCTAACCATCGTTTTGGCGCTAAAATGGGCGACGGGGCCTTACATGATATGATGCTTGGCGCACTGCATGATCCCTTTAGCGGCGTTCATATGGGAATTACAGCTGAAAACATTGCAGATGAATATAATATTTCACGAGAAGAGATGGATGAATTCGCAATTTCCTCGCAAGAAAAAGCAAGTGCAGCAGCCAAAGCAGGATATTTTAAGGATCAAATTGTTCCAATTGAAATTAAACAACGGCGCGCAACCATTATGTTCAGCGATGATGAACATATCAAACCTGAAACCACATCACAAACTCTAGCCAATCTAAGAGCTGCTTTTAAAAAAGATGGATCTGTAACTGCTGGTAATGCTTCTGGAATTAATGACGGGACTGCCTCTGTGGTGCTTGCAAATGAAGCTCTTACTAATACAGCTGGAGTAGAGCCACTTGCTCGTATTGTTAGTTACGGTTTTGGAGGTGTATCCCCTCATATAATGGGAATGGGACCAGTGCCTGCAAGTAAAATGGCTCTTGAAAAAGCAAATCTTAAAATAAGTGATCTTGACGTGATTGAGAGCAATGAAGCATTTGCAGCACAAGCCTGTGCAGTGTCAAAAGCGCTTTCATTTCCAAGCGACATTGTCAATCCAAACGGCGGGGCAATCGCACTTGGACATCCAGTTGGTGCAACTGGCGCCATAATACTCACAAAACTAGTTCATGAATTACATCGCATCAATGCACGATATGGGATGGCAACTATGTGTATCGGGGGTGGTCAAGGAATTAGCGTTATTGTGGATGCAGCAATTTAATAAAAAGGCATTATTTACAATTTTAGCCCCTGGCACATTAAACACCGATAAAATAAATGGCTAAAGGCATCTATTTTAAAATTTTACATAGAAAGTCACGTTGGCAATCTATCCTTGGATCTTCTGTTGTCACAACGACATCATCATCTCTATTTTGCGGTCGATAGCGACACGAAGTGCTTGTTTCATCTCGGTCTATTTTATATAAGCGACACAGTTGCATTTTCACTGGTGGGTCTTCTTTAGGAACATACATCCTTCCTTCAGCGATAGCGGTGTTCATCGACGATAGCAATAGCAAGCTTAATCCAGTAATAACGCAGCCCCAGATACTTTTTTTCACCGTCTTACCCCTCTGACTTAGAATTCTCAATATCTTCAGCAGAACCAGGAAGATATGCTTTACCTTGCATTGCTCTTGCTCCCAGATAATTCATCTCGTCTTGATTAGAATTAGTGAGTTCATTTAACTTATTCTCTATCAATTTTTCTGCTTGCTCTGGGCTATCTGCTTCAATTTCAGCTATGCCGTCTATAATCCAATGTACTTTTACTCTCATCGTTTTCTCCACTCTATCTAGCCAAAACCGTTAAAATGAGGATAAATCCCGATTTTTTTTAGTTACATCTTCTCATTTAATAACAGAAAGCCTATCAAAAATATCATTAGCTCTTACCTGCAACTTGACAATTGATTTCACGTCAACTGAGTCTTCTGCTTCATTACGCGCCAATATAGACCCATCAAGTAAAAATGCACTGGCAATAGAATACCAAACATATGCTTCCTCAAAATCTGGTTTTTCAGCAAGCTCTTGATGGAATAATGCAAGATGCATCAATGCTGGTCTATTTCCGGTATCAATTCTATCTTTGAGCATTATTTCAACCTGTTCTCTGGCTGATTTTAGGGCATCATCTGGCAATAATTCTCGTATTTCTTCACTTAATTTTTCCGCAGGTTCTATTCCCCCAAGATAAGCACACCATGCCCATATTAATGCTTGTTGATAATTCTGAGGTCTTCCCTTACCTGACTTTAACAGCAAAGCTAGGTTATATTGGGCATCATGTTGCGCTGCATTTGCCTGAATCTCAAACAGGTTAACCGCATGCTGGTAATTCTTCTCTTTAACTGCGTTAACTGCTTCTGTGAATGTAATATTACTAGTTGTAATATCTGCAAGCACATTTTGAGAATAGGTTGCTAAGGCATTTAGTAAAACAATATAACTACAAATTCTAAGGGGTGCTTTGAAGCGCATTAGCTTATCGGCCAGCCATCATTACTAATTGTAGATAGAATATACGTGAACGAAATTTTGAGTTAGCACGTTTTTCATACACAACTATTCTAGGGCGTGAGCTATCTGGTTTCTGGAACTCTACATCCATTGATTCTGGCATAAACACTCCGTTTGATTGAAGTGTTCCCCGTGGATCTTCAGAAAAGCTCCTATTAAACTTAGAATCAATCCATATTCGAGCAAGCACACGACCAAGTATGTCTGGCAATTGCTCTCTTACTGCCTGCTTATCAGCAAGATAAACTTCCTCGTTCACCAATGATAAAGCAGAGACGTCATTCGTTTTTTTTATTACTGCGGGCAATGTTCCGTTTTTAACAGGAACAAGCGCATTTGAAGTGTTGCTGCCCATAGCATTTCCTAAATTATCTAAAGTTAAAGTTATTATGTCATAATTTAGTAAACAATAAAATAGTGTTATTTTGACAAATCAGCAATTTTTCTAAAAACATACAAAAAATATTTTCATTTTATTGATTGCGGCATGATTCTTGAATTCTTCTGATGTGGCTACAACTGAAATTTTAAAGGATTTCTTCCCATGATCAATATCATTCGAACAGGATTGGATGCTTCAAATAAAGAAATATCCATGATTTCTCATAACCTTGCAAACGGTTCTACTATTGGATTTAAAAAAAGTTCTGCTGGTTTTACCGATATTTACGCACAGCAAGTTGAGTTAAGAGATAATGTTGATGTAGGTCTTGGCACCCGCTTTGTGAAAGCCCATCGAAATCACCAACAAGGTAGCTTTATTCAAACTGATGGCGCTCTTGATCTAGCTATTAACGGTACAGGGTATTTATTAGCGCAAGGCCCTGATGGAACCACTTCTTATACTAGAGATGGCTCCTTATCCCTCGATAATGAGGGAAATATTGTTTCCACCATTGGACAATTAATTTTATCAGAAGACCAAACTCCGTTAAATATTCCGTTCCAGGTTATAAATAATGATGGAGAAACTGAGACATTATCAGAGGTTAGGGTAGATGAAAACGGATCGGTAAATACCATTTATAGCAATGGCTCAACAGCTGTCATTGGCAATGTCGGACTTGCCATTTTTGCAAATGAAACTGGCCTAAAAGAGGTTGGCATGAATCAATATTTAGCAACACCAATGTCAGGTGCGGCAACAATTGGTAGAGCTGGTGAAGTTAATTTTGGTCGTATCCAAAGAGGTGCCCTAGAGGCATCAAATACAGATGCTACAGCTGAAATGACAAAAATGATAAAGGCTCAGCAAGCTTTTTCAGGGTCATCTAGGATGCTCCAGGCTGAAGCTGATATTACTAAAAGACTAATGGGATAAGATCATCTTAAGGGAAAAGCAAAATCTATATGCTTAATTCCCACTTTACATGTTTTTTCAATATATAAATCACCATTAACACTGACACTCAGCATTTTATCCAATGTTAATGTGAGCGTAATTGGTCTTCCAACAGGGGATATTGTAACGAATTTTTTCATAAGCGATTGAAATTGTTCTAACGGCAATCCTCCCTCACATTGCATAACAGGTCTGTCGATAGGTATCTTAATAAACCCTTTAAATTTTTCAAATTGCTCTTTTTTATGTAGTAAGTTTTCGCTGCCTTCCAAAACAGAAGGGTGCTGCATTATAATTAGATTACAGGTGCCGCGAGCGATGGTAAGTAATGTACAATATAGGCTAATTTGTTCTATCTGATTTTCATTTAACAGAAATAAATCTGCTGTTTGAACTGACATCTGAAGGCTGTTAGTTTGATGCCATTCTGAATTATCAAGCGACATCATATTGATTAGCTTTTTGCATGAATTCACGAAGTTTCCGCACGGCAGAACTCTTAATTTGAGACACTCTGCCAGTAGTCACTTCTAATACCTCTGCAATCTCATAGACATTTAATTCCTCAACATAATATAGCTGTATCACAAGTGCTTCTTTTTCAGGGAGTGTCCTGAGCGCATCTTTGAGAAGGTTTTTCATCTCTGTCTCATTTAACTGCTCTTCAGGTGTGTTCTCATCAGACACAAACCAAATCGAAAACTCATCATAAACACCGTCAAGTGACTGATGAACATTCGCCTGAAAAGCATGCTCCCAATCCATCATCTCCTGATTGGATATACCAAGGTCTTCTGCTAATTCATTGCTGTTGGGATCTCTGCCCAATGTTTGACGTAAACTCTCTTCAGCAATTTTAGTTTTTTGCTGCATTTGAATCGTAGTACGACATAAATTTGACGATTTACGCAAATGATCAATAATAGTGCCCCGAATTCTGATACTTGCATAGCTGGCAAAACTCGCCCCCTCCTGCACTGTATAATTCTGAGCAGCAAGCACTAAACCATAATACCCTGTTTGAATTAAATCCTCAACTTCTATGGATGCATGTACTCTTCCATAAATGTGCCAAGCAATTTTTTTGACCAATTCTAGGTGGTCAGTAACTAACACCTCAACATTTGGCTTTTGCTCAGGATAACTAACTCGCATTAGCTAACTCTCTTATTTCTGACAATTTGTTGGTCAAAAAACCGAATTCCACCGGTCTCATTATTTGGAGAGGTAAGAATGTTTTTTGCAATTTTTTGAAAACAGGCATTCTCTCTGCTTTCTTTTGCATCAATACTAATTGGTTTTCTAGATACAATAGATTGCCTCACTCTAGTAGATAGGGGTAAATGTCCTACATAATCTAAGCGAACATCTAAAAAACGAAGGGCAATAGATTTGAATTTTTCAAAATGCGCTTTAGACTGTGCCTCACTTTGCGTCATATTTACAACAACTGAGAAATTAGTTAAACCAGCGTCAATATTAGCTGCCTTAATAAGAGAATATGCATCCAGAAAGCTTGTGGGCTCTCCTACTAAAACGATCAAAACCTTATCCGCAGCAGCAACAAATGCAAGAGAGCTATCTGACGCACCAGCAGGCACATCAGCAACCAATATATCGGTGTTATCTGCAATTTCATCAAATAATCGGATGGTCTGATACCGCGTTTTCTTATCAAGATTAAGCATATCAATAAGACCGCTTCCACCAGATACAAAATTTAATCCTGCAGGTCCTGCACATAAAGTTTGGGTAATAGATACAGTTCCTTTTAAAGCGTCACTGATAAAAAAATCTGGTTTAACACCTAGTAGAATATGTGCATTTGCCATGCCGAAATCAGCATCGAGCAACGTAGTCCTCTTTTTCATTTGCGCAAATGTTAGACCCAAATTAACAGACATGCTGGTTTTGCCAACTCCGCCTTTTCCACTTGCTACTGCGATTGATATTGCCATAATTTAACTCTTTCTAATAATAGACTAACAGGTCAGCAGTTTTCTTTCAAATATTGTGATAAAATTGCTTCACTGGCGATTGCAATAGCGCCCACAATAGACTTGGTTCCTGTTAGTAAAGCTATTTGCGCCTTTGCTGAGATAAGCGCAGATAATTCAACAGGAGATAGCTCACATTCATCTAGTTTTGTAAGAGCAATAACTGGCTCTAGGCTGTCATAAAGTGAAGTTTGATATTTTATCATTTGCCTATTATAATTACCTGCTAATGTTTGAATAATCGTTAACTCTCTAGGTGAGAACACATCTGCTGCTTGACTAAGAAAGTGAACTGACTTTGCTGCATCAGATGATATATCTAGAATAAATTGAGTATCTTTTTCTTTAAGCAGGGGCAGAAGAGAGGCTAGTGTTACTTGTTTTACAGGCATATTTAGCAACCTTCCAAATGCTTTGAGGTCGTCTGCTGATTGCCCGGCTGACTCTATAACCGAAACCAAAACTGGCTTTCCAAACTTTGCTGTATCAGCACAACAAGTAGCTATCTTTGCCGCCAGCGTTGTTTTGCCAGAACCGCTGCTACCAACCAGCGCAATTATTCTATTTTCATAAATTTTTTCTGCGAATGGGGTAACAAGTTTTTTAGAAAGAGACCGCAAAAAAGAAAAACGCCCCCGCTCCTCGTCAAGCTCAGAGAAACTACTCGCATAATTCTGGATAATTTCTGCTGGAAAACCTGCCTGCATCAATTGTATCGGCAAACTATGCCCCAATTCAGGAGTTAGATCTTCAGGCTTGGTAATCATCAAACCAGACATCATTGTTTTAAGAGAAGTAATTTCAGCTTTAAGGGCATCAAAATCTTCTTTTATTAAATTATGATGTGACGATTTTGATGACAAAATATCCTGAGTAGACACAATTTCAGCAAAAGCTTTGTTCGGTTTTTGATTTACTTCAATTAGCTTTGAATCAAAGATTTTGGAAAATGCTTTTACAGATGACCGATGTGTTTCTTTACCAAGAAAGGAATCATTGGTAGCCCGCATTAAAATTTTACCATCTTTTTTCGTGGTTTCAATAATATATGCATCTTCACCAAGCTGTTCAAAAACATCTTCCATAGCAGAGCTAGAATCTTTTGCTGTAACTGTAATTGTTGCCATTATCTATCGTCCTTCATTTACATTATTGGTGATTAGCTATCTGCTTCACCGGTTATAGTTGCAACGACTTCTATTTTTCTTGTTTCTGGTAATTCTGTGAATGCTAGCACCACAATATCATCAATATGTTGTCTGATAATCTTCGAAAATTCTTTTCGTATAGCAGGGGAAACCACAATTACTGCCTGCCTGCCCTTTGCTGCAAGTGCATCATTGGTATCAGCAATTTTACGCAATAATTGCTGAGCAAGCGTATTATCAATAACCAATCCCTCTTCGCCGCTTTGACGTGCCATTGTGATAAGCATATGTTCTAATTCTGAGCCAAGCGTAATTACTGGAAGTGGCTGATTTAAAGGTGCTACTTGTTGTATCAATAATCCTGCTAATTCTGGTCGAAGCATCTCTGCTGTGTCTATAATGCTCAAATTACGCCCTGCTAATGTTGCAAGATTCTCTAAAATACGTCTCAAGTCGCTTACTGGCACACGCTCTTCAAGTAAGGCGCGCAAAATTCCTGTAAGCTGGTGAAGTGGAACCAATTTTGGCACAACAGATTGCACGAGATTTGGAGCTGTCTCAGACAAATTATCAAGTAACATTTGCACATCATCTTGACCAACCAGCTGACCTGCATATTTATATAAAAGTTGGCTAAGGTGAGTCGTCAACACAGAATCTGGCGCTATAATTACATATCCTTTATTTTCAGCTTCTAAAACGTCACTCGGTTTAATCCAAACAGCATCCATGCCAAATGTTGGATCTTTAACATCAATTCCGTCTATTTTAACTGATGAGCTCTCCCCTGGAATAGCTAATTTTCTATCTGGAAATACTTGGTCTTCCCCAACAATAGTTTGACCAATTCTCAGCCTATATGTGTTTGCTTCTAATGTAAGATCATCTCGAATACGAACAGCTGGAACCACAAAGCCAAGAGCTTTGGATACTTGCCTTCTAATCCCTGTAACTCGGTTAACAAGTGTGCCCCCATTTTCTTCATTGACCATTTCCACTAAACCATAACCAAGCTGAATAGATACAGGTGAATTATCAGCGATTTCTGATAACTCAATCTGTTCTGGTTTAGCAGTATCTCCTTCTAATCGAAGCTCGCCTACATCACTTTGCCCATTTTCTTGTTCTGATTCCATTTGCTTTCGCTTATTCACAAAATAAGCAACCCCACCAGCAAATAGAGCGGCAGTAAGAAATAACATATTTGGCATTCCAGGAACAAATCCAAGAAGTAATAGAACCCCAGCAACAGGATACCAAGCACGTGATAAACTAACCTGCTGTCCAATATGTTGTGCCATATCTTGAGTAGAGGAAACGCGTGTTACAATAATGGCAGTGGAAATTGCCAGTAGCAATGATGGGATTTGGGCAACCAGCCCGTCTCCTACTGACAATAAAACGTAATTTTGTGCAGCTGTCTCGAAGCTTAGTGCATGCTGGGACAGACCTATAATAAGACCGCCTACAATATTAATAATCAGAATAAGAATGCCAGCAACCGCATCCCCTTTTACAAATTTAGAAGCACCATCCATCGCTCCATAAAAATCTGCTTCATTGCTGATTTCTTGCCGGCGCAAAGTTGCTTCTTCATTGGTAAGCACTCCTGCATTTAAATCCGCATCAATCGCCATTTGTTTACCAGGCATCGCATCCAAAGTAAATCTAGCTGAAACTTCAGAAACACGGCCAGCACCTT
>JABJAN010000055.1 GCA_018666135.1 Alphaproteobacteria bacterium
CCTGCTTCTGAGCGAAAACAAGGTGTATAAGCTGTCATTCTGAGAGGTAATTTATCAGCCTCAATAATTTTATGTGCAACAATATTGGTAAGAGGCACTTCTGCAGTTGGAATAAGCCAGCGACCGTCTGTTGTTTGAAATAAATCATCTTCAAATTTGGGCAATTGTCCTGTTCCAGTCAATGTATTTGTTTTTACCAAAACAGGAGGATTATATTCTGTATAACCAAATTCGTTAGTGTGAATGTCAAGCATGAAAGCAGCCAGGGCACGTTCTAATTTTGCCAACTGACCAGACAGAAGCACAAACCGTGCACCTGAAAGTTCTGCTGCTGTCTCAAAATCAAGCAAATTACTTTGTTCACCAATGGCAACGTGATCCAAAGGCGTGAAGTCAAACGCAGGTATATTCCCAATCTGTCTTAATAAAATATTTTCTGACTCATCACTGCCATCAGCAACAACATCATCAAGCAAGTTAGGTAATGATAGTAATATAGCATTAATTTTATCGGCTAATAGATGCTCTTCACTCTCTAATAACGGCATTTTTTGTTTAATGCTTGCAACTTCTTCCATTAAGGCATCTGCGTTACCACCAGAAGATTTCACAACACCAATTTGCTTAGAAGCTTCATTCCGCTTGGCTTGCAGCATTTGCAGTTCTGTTTGCAAACTTCGCCTCTTCTCATCGACTTCAAGAATTTCAATAGAGGGAGACTGAAAGCCTCTGCGCGCCATCAAACGGTCAAATTCTTTTGCATTATCCCGTATAAACTTTATATCATGCATGCAAACTCTCTCCTGTACGCATCTTTAACACATTAATCATCAGTTTCTTTGAATTCGTTGTTCTTGTTTAACAAACGTGCACCGATGATTGACATTTCATATAAAACAATAACTGGCACAGCTAACATAATTTGAGAAATAACATCTGGTGGGGTTAGAATTGCAGCTGCGACAAAAGCAATTAAAATTGCATATTTTCGATTACGAGCCAATCCAGAGGCTGTAACAATTCCAGCTTTTGTTAACAGCAATAATATGACTGGTAACTCAAAAGATACCCCGAATGCAAACATCAAGCGCATAACTAAACTCAAATACTCAGATATTCGTGGCTCAACTTCTATAGGGAGTGTTCCCTCACCCCCTACCATTTCAAAGGACAGAAAAAAATCCCAGGCAAGCGGTATCACAAGATAGTAGACCATGGCTGCGCCCATCACAAATAAGATGGGGGTTGCCATAAAGAATGGAACAAAGGCAGAGCGTTCGTTTTTATATAACCCAGGGGCAACAAATCTCCATACCTGTAATAAAATCAAAGGGAAGGTAATGCTGATTGAAATGAAAAAAGCAACCTTTACTTGCGTAAAAAAACCTTCATGCAATCCAGTGAAAATCATTCTTCCACCACGTTCTGCCAGTATATCTGCTAATGGCGCCTGTAACCAGAAATATACAAAGTCAGCTGCATTAAAGGAGCCTTCACCAAAAGGGCGAATAAAACATAGGAAAAATAAAATAATAAACGCTATTAAAACAATACCAATGCGGTTGCGTAACTCAGTTAAATGCTCAATAAGAGACATAGACCCTAAATCTTCTTCCTTTTGCGAATCTTGCTCTGTCATGCTCCCTCCTTTGATGAAGAAGCATCTTTAGTGTCTTTATAGGCATCTTTCAAATCTGACTCTAATTCTGTCCCTACTGACTTGATGTCTTTTGTTATGTCGTCATCTAACAATTCGGATATCTCGTCAAAATTACCCGTTTTTGCATCCTGCAATACTTTTTTAACCTCTTTTAATTCCTCATCATCTGACATTTCCTGCAGGCTTTTAGAGAACTCTGTTGACATACGTCTTGCTTGAGTAGTGAATTTTGTGAAAGCTCGCAAAACCTTTGGCAAATCTTTTGGTCCTACAATTAGGACCAAAACAAAAGCAACTACCATGAATTCCTGCCAACCAAAATCGAACATTAAGGGTCCTAATTCAAAACATAAAAACTGACAAATTAATCAGTAGTTAGACTAAGTAAATATGCTTCTTGCATATTTACTTCTTAGCTGCCTTTTTCTTGGCTACTTTTTTCTTAGCTGCCTTTTTTTTAGCTGCTTTTTTCTTGGGAGTTGCGTTCGAAGCAGGCGCTTTTTCACGCACTGTTTTCTCTACAGATGCATTTTCCTCTACATTCTCAATATGAGATGTATTTTCTGTTGCTTCTGAATTAATAGAGGAATCTTCGTCTTTCATCCCTTTTTTAAAGCTTTTCAACCCTTTTCCGAAATCACCCATGATACCAGAAATTTTGCCAGGTCTTGCAAATAATATTAACACAACTGCAAGTACGACGAGCCATTGCCAAAGACTAAATGCACCCATAATATATCCTCCTCAAAGAATTTTCCCAATTCGAAATTAAAAAACTAATTAATTTTTATTGTTTTTTTAATGTTTATTTATTGTTAATTGCTGCGAGTTTAAATCATATACCCATTTATATATTCATCTGCCTATAAATTATAGATTTTTATTCTAATCTCCAAAATTTATTAGGGTTTTTAATTATCATAGACACGTATCATACTTTAAATATAAAAAGATTATTATAAAAATTTATCTTCAGGGAAAATAAACACCTGCTCAGAGTCAATTGTAATATATACTCTTTCTCCTGTTTCAAACCAACTTAATCCAGGTATTCTTGCATGCAGGTGTAGTTCGGCACTTCCAGTTGGCACAGATAAATGAACTAATGAATTTTTTCCTAGCAGGTGTGTTTCTACCACCTGTGCAACTGCTCCTTCAGATTTTGTAGATAAGTTTAAAGCTTCGTGTCTAACCACTAATTGCACCTGTGTTCCATCATTAAATTCATTGGCGTCATGAACACCAAACACCGTTTCAATTTTATGGTTATGCACAATTGCAGGAATATGATTAACTTCACCAAAAAATTCAGCCACAAATCTGTTTTTCGGTCTGCAATATAAGTCGATAGGTCTTCCTTGCTGCACCTCTTCTCCTTGGCTCATGACAAGAATTCTATCTGACATAAACATCGCTTCTTCTGCATCATGTGTTACCATTAATGCGGATGTTTTAGTATCTCGAAGAATGTGCAGCATCTGGTCACGAACACGTTCTCTTAATCGGCTATCTAAACCACTAAAAGGCTCATCTAGTAATATGATAGGGGGTTTTGGTGCCAGTGCTCTTGCTATTGCCACACGTTGCTGTTCACCGCCTGATAACTCATGGGGATATTTGTCCCCTAATTGTTGAATATCTAATTCTCTCATTAAATCAACCACGCTGCTCATATCTTGCGTATTTTTACGAGGAAGACCAAAAAGAATATTTTGAGTTACAGTTAAATGTGGAAACAAAGCATAGGACTGAAAAACCAGCCCTACTCCTCGTTCTTCTGGTGAAAGAACAAATTCTGGTGACGAAATAATATTTTCATTAAGAACTATCCTACCTTTTTGGGGTTTTTCAAGACCAGCAGCTAGTCTTAAAAGAGTAGTTTTGCCGCACCCAGAAGGGCCAAGTAAGGAAACTACTTCATTAGACTGGATGTTAAATGAAATATCATTAATAGTCTGTGATGACTGATATTGATGAAAAATATGCTCAAATGAAATCATGCTTTTTTACACTTAAATTTATTCAGTATGTTCAGTTTCATAACTATCCTCTATTACAGTCCAATCATCTTGTAAATTTTCTTCATCAAGGGAAGCATTGGCAGCAGAAAAATTTAAGTTTTCTTCTGAGTTATCATCATCAGAAGCATCTAATCCAAAACCCTGTTCTCCTAAGCCTCCAAGGGTTTGTCCCTTGCGCAGAAGCCCTGCTGATTTAAGCTCTTCAACTCCTGGTAAATCATTCAAGTCTGATAATCCGAAATAATCAAGAAATCCTATGGTAGTGCCCCAAGTTAGCGGCCTTCCAGGCGTGCGTCTTCTACCACGTGGTTTTATCCAATCTAATTCAAGTAATATATCAATTGTTCCTCTGGAAAGGCTGATACCTCTTATTTCTTCTATTTCTGCCCTGGTAATTGGCTGATGATATGCAATGATTGAAAGAACTTCCATTGCTGCTCTGGATAATGGCCGCTCAACAGGTCTATGTAAATTTAAACGAGCCGCAATATCAGGATGCGTTCGGAAAGCAAAATGGTCATCAGATATTTGGTGCAATTCAATTCCGCTAACATGATTATAGCGCTGTTTAATAAGAGCGATAATTTCATCTATTTCAAATTCCCCTAAATAAGGTGTAATTGACTTTATTGGAACAGGCTTAACAGACGCAAAAATTAACCCCTCTACCACTCTTGATATTTCAATTTTACTATGTATATCAGTCATTTAAACCTCTGTTTGAACGTAAAAAAATAGGAGAAAATGCGCCATCCTGTTTGATGTGTGCATATCCTTCTTTTACCAATTCCAAAGCAGCCCCAAAATGGGCTGCTAATGCAGATGAGTTTTGCTGCGAATTATCTTTAATACTGGCGGGAAGAAACGTCTGTAAATCTGTCCATTCTGGAATTGATGGTATTAATTTACGTAATCTTTCCGCTGCTTCTTGCACAGAATAAAGCTGAGTTGCAATAACCGTAAGTCTTGTTTCATTTTCTGCTGAACGTATATCTGCATAAGCCTTTAACAAATCATATAAGTTTGCAGTAAATGTAACTTTATCTGATATTGAAAATTGATCTGGTATACCTCTTACCAATCTCAACTGATGCAATTTTGGTAACTGCATTAGGCGTTTTGACGCCGTTTGCATTGCCTCCAACCGCACTAGTTGAAAGCGCAATGCGTCTGTCATATCGACAACATCGCCAGCTATCTCTGGGTCAGGATCTGGCAGTAACAAGCGAGATTTAATATATGCAAGCCAAGCAGCCATAACAAGGTAATCTGCCGCTATTTCAAGATCAAGAGATTGAGCAGATTCAATAAACTCTAAATATTGTTCTGCTAGGGGTAGAATTGCAATTTGTGTTAAATCTACTTTTTGTTCTCTAGCAAGAGAGAGTAGCATATCTATAGGACCTTCAAATCCATCCAGATTTAAAAACAAAGAAAGCTGAGACATCTCTGAATTCTGTTTATTTTGGATGAATATTTCTGTTTCCATTAGCTACCTTGCCTAATCTTGCGAACGATACAATCTTGACCTGCTAACTTTAACATCTCGCAAGTTGAATAGGCCAATTTTTCGTTCAATGGCTGGGTTATAACGCGCCAATAAATACCAGATGAGCCTGTATCAATTTTAGTTACCTGTAATGAGATGCCATCTAGTCTATCTTTATGTTTTTCCATAAGAATTGCTGCTTGTTGTTTTGCTTTCTCATTTTTTGCAAATGCTGCTAGCTGGACTTTATGGGTTACTTCTCCCATGATTTTCTTAGGCGCGGTAGGTTTTTTGATAGGCGCAATATCATCTTTATTATCAACAACATTTTGAGTGTCATTATTGTTTTTTATGTTGATTGATGCCTCTTCGGCATCTGTGTCATTTTCAATAATTTCTGTTAGGTTTAATGTTGCATCTGCATTCGAAGCAACAGGTAAGTCATCTTGCATATTTTCTTTGTTCTCAGCTTTATCTTGCGGGTTACTTACTGACGACAAAACTGGGCTTAAAACATCTTCTGAAAGCGTGTTAGATTGTTTGTTTTTTTCTATTAAATTTGTCTGTGGTTTTTCCATTATCTTTTGTTGGTTTACAGAAACGGGGGGTAGCTCTGGTTCTGCATCAGACAGAGATAATTTTTCTGTTGTGTTGTCCGTCACTATTAGCCCTTCTAGAATATCTAATACGACAGAATCTTGATGCGGAATATTTTTACCTCCTGGGTCTTCTGGTTTAACTTTTATAGGCATATTATCAGCCTTTAATACGGGCAATTCAGTTGTTATTGAGGATTGAAAAGATAGCCAAAAACCAATGCCAGCAATTCCAATTGCAGACAAGATAAAGCCTATGAGAATAAACATTTTCATAGATGAATTCTGTTTTTCCATCCTATCGCCTGACATAAATTTACATTTCCTCTACAGCATCTATTGAAAGTAAATTCAAACCAGATTTAATAACCAGCGCTGTTGCGTCTATTAGCTGCATTCTTGCTAAGGTTAATTCATCATCTGACTCTTGAATGAATTTCAATTCCAAATTATCTCTTCCAGCATTCCATAATCCATGGAAAACGGCTGCTAGTTCCATTAAATAAAATGCAATACGATGTGGCTCACATTGATGTACCGCAGCTTCCACCAACTTTGGCCAGCTAGATAATTGCTTAATCACTCTAATTTCATGAATATCTGTTAGAACTGAGTAATTTACCTCTGCTATAGGTTTTTTATTTTGCCTCAAAACAGATTTCGCACGAGCATGGGCATATTGCACATAAAACACAGGATTATCTCTGCTTTTTTCAGTAACTTTTGCATAATCAAATTCTAGCGGTTGATCATTGCGTCTAGTAAGCATCATAAAGCGCATCACATCTGCGCCAACTGCATCAATAACATCACTTAATGTAACAAAGGTGCCTGCACGTTTCGACATTTTCACCGGTTGCCCCTTATCAAGCAAAGTCACCAGACCACATTGTTTGATTTGCAACATATCCTTTTCACCAGACATTGCTTGAACTGCTGCAGTCATTCTCTTTACATATCCACTATGATCTGCCCCTAACACATCAACCAGTCTGCCATTTGTTCTCTCAAGCTTATCGAAATGATAGGCAACGTCAGATGCAAAATAGGTCCAGCTATCGTCAGATTTTTGCAGTGGTCTATCTACATCATCACCAAATTCCTTTGATTTGAATAATAGCTGTTCCCGTGGCGCCCATTGATCATCTCTCTGACCTTTTGGCGCCTCTGGTTTACCTTTATAAATAAGACCATCTTGTTGTAATTTCTGGATAGCAGAAGAAACGTTACCATTCTTTACTAGGGTGTTTTCAGAGGAATAAACATCCATCGTAATGCCAAGTCTGCTTAAGTCTTTTTTAATAGAGCTCATCATTAATTCAACGGCTATAGGACCAATTACTTCCACCTGTTCTGCTTCTGATAATTGGTGTAATGAATCACCAAATTTGCTAGCCAGTTTTTCACCTACATCAATTAAATAATCACCTGGGTATAACCCTGATGGGATAGAATCTATTTTAACTCCCAGCACCTCACAATAACGCAGATAAGCTGATTTAGATAATGTAATTATCTGTGACCCTGCGTCATTTATATAATATTCGCGCGTTACGTTATATCCACTGAACGCCATTAAATTAGACAGTACATCCCCTAAAATTGCTCCTCTTGCGTGTGCTGCATGCAATGGACCAGTTGGATTAGCAGAAACAAATTCGATATTTATATTTTTTCCAGTTCCGATCGTATTTTTGCCAAATGCGTCTGCTTGCTCCAGAATTGTTAAGATTTCCTGCCCCCATCTAGACTGATGAAGTCGCAGATTAATAAAACCTGGCCCTGCTATTTCTGTTGCTAAAACCGAGTCATCTTTTTCAAGCTCTTTTGCAATTAATTCCGCTAGTTTTCTTGGTGGGTAATTCAGTGGCTTGGCTAAAACCAAAGCAGCATTGCAGGCTAAATCCCCATGTGTTTCATCTCGTGGTAATTCTATTACGCATTTTGATAAGTCCAAGTTTGATGGAAAATCATGTTGCTTAGATAACTTTGCATAAACAGCATATAGTTTTTCTTCAAACTCATTGAAAATATTCATATTTTCTTTCCTGATGGAGATATAATAAATAAACGGTCATGTTCTAGCATAGCTTCCCTATCTGTAAGAGAGGCTATATAATCTGCTATTATACGGGCTTTTTTATCCATTGTTTGTTCGGCTTCTATTTCATCTGTAAATCTAATATGCCACTCTTCAGGAAGAAGTGCTGGGTTATCAATTAATTCATTGAATAAATCTTTCAATAATTTTTGAGCTTTATTCATCATTCTATTCACTTTATAATGACGATACATATTAGTGAAAAGAAAACTTCGTATTCCAGACAATGCTTGCTTCATTGCTGTTGAATGAGAAATAATGGGTTGACCAGCTGTGCGGATGTCATCTGATGTTTGCGGCGATAATCTTTTTAGTTCTTGGGTTGATGTTATTTGCAGATCAGTTACAAATCTTGAAATCAAACGTCTGGTAAGCTCATTTGCCAGTCTGGTATGTGACAGCTCTGGGTAGCGTGTTTGCAGTGATAATAATATTTCTGATATAATTGGTAGTTCAAGCAGCGCATTAACCGAAAATAATTTAGCACGCAATCCATCATCAATATCATGTGACAAATACGCAATATCATCTGATAAATTCGCTACCTGTGCTTCTGCACTGGCATAGCTATCTAATCTAAGATTATAATCAGCATCTAGCTGCTTTAAGGTTGGTCTTAACTTTTCTTTAGACACAGGACCATTATGTTTGGCAACCCCTTCTAGGGTTTCCCATGATAGGTTTAATCCATCAAAAGATGCATATCTGCGTTCAATAAGACATAAAATTCGAAGCGTCTGCTCATTATGATCAAATCCCCCAAATTGTTTCATAGATTCTTGTAGAGCTGTTTCACCTGCATGACCAAATGGCGTATGACCTAAATCATGAGCAAGTGCTATTGCTTCTGATAAATCTTCATTTAAACCAAGCGACCGTGCAATTGTTCTAGCTATCTGCGCAACCTCTAAAGAATGAGTAAGACGCGTTCTGAAATAATCACCTTCATGATATACAAAAACTTGCGTTTTATATTGTAACCGTCTGAATGCGGATGCATGAATAATTCTATCTCTATCACGCTGAAAACCAGAACGCTCATAGATGTCTTGCTGTGAGGTCTTTTCTTCTGAGAAGAAGCGAGGTTTATCCATTGCTTTGCAGGCATATGGTGCGTAGTTATTGTTCAACTGATAAGAGCACATAGTAATTTTCAAATTAATTAGTGTGTGGCGTTAAAACCCATTAAAAACCTTATACGATGCGACAGTATTTAGAGCAAGTAACTACAACCTTGATTTACAGTATTTAAAGGCTCATATTAGAACAATAATAGTTTATTCATCTAAAGAGCATACAAAAATGTCATCTAATCTTAATCTAACAATAGCAGCGGCAAAACGCATACAAATGTTAGCAGAACTTGAAAATGCGCCTTATTTTAGAGTGCGCGTTGACGGTGGCGGTTGTTCTGGGTTTCAATATAAATTTGATTTTGATAACCAAAAACATGGTGACGATTTAGAAATAACGGCGCATGGCGTAACTGTGCTTGTAGATGATATGTCACAAGAATTCTTGCAAGGGGCAGAATTAGATTATGTTGATGAATTATTAGGGGCTTATTTCAAAGTTTCAAATCCAAATGCTACAGCTTCTTGTGGTTGCGGCACTTCTTTTGCGGTTTGATGAGTTGTCATCTAAAAGTTCATTGAAAGTGATTTAACGCCTATGAGAGTTGCAAGTTGGAATGTTAATTCAATCAAGGCTAGATTGGATCATGTAGTTGATTATTGCAATAATGCATCTGCAGATGTTCTTCTATTGCAGGAATTAAAAACAACAGATGACAATTTTCCAATGCAATCTTTTGCTGATATCGGCTGGAATGTAGTATCGCACGGGCAAAAAACCTATAATGGCGTTGCGATATTGAGTAAACACGATATTGAGGTAACCCAAATTGGCTTGCCAGGGGATGATACAGACGAACAAGCGCGCTATATCGAAGCAAATATAAATGAATTAAGAATAGCAAGTATATATTTACCAAATGGCAATCCGTGTCCAGGACCAAAATATGACTATAAGCTAGCATGGATGGACAGGTTATATAAACGAGCGGAATATCTTATAAACCTTGAAATCCCAGTTGTGTTGGCAGGAGATTTTAATGTTATACCGCAGCCCATAGATTGTTATGATGCAAAAGCGTGGCAAGATGATGCGTTATTTAGACAGGAGACTAGGTCAAAGTTTTTTTCTTTATGCAATCTTGGTTATACTGATGCGTTGCGGCAAATTCATCCGACATCTGCGCATTATACATTTTGGGATTACCAACGTGGTGCTTGGCAAAAGGATAATGGCATTCGGATTGACCATTTCTTGCTATCACCTGAAGCCACTAATAAATTATTGAATTGTCAGGTTGATAAAAATCCAAGAGGGCTTGAAAGAGCATCAGACCACACGCCTGTTTTGTGTGACTTATCTGAATAAATTAGGGTTTTTTAACTATCTATGACTTAGCGCCTGGATGGGTTACGGCTCCTTTTTTAAGAGAGCTAACTAAATGCGCATATTTCCATATAGCACCTGATTGAAAAGCTGTTTTAGGAGGGTGCCAAGATAACCGTCTTTTATTTAGTTCCTCATTCGATATTTTCAGCGCAATATTTTTGTTGTCTATATTTATACAAACAATATCTCCGTCTGTTACTAACGCTATTGCGCCTCCTATAAATGCTTCTGGACTTATATGCTCAATACATAAACCAGATGTAATGTTACAGAACCTGCCATCTGTGATTACGGCTACTTTATCTAATTTTTCTTGCGCATTTAGAAGAAGTAAAGGTGTTACTATTTCTCTCATTCCAGGCCCCCCTTTCAGCCCTTCATAGCGAATGATAATAACATCTCCATCCCGATAATTATTATTGATAATGGCGTGTGTTGCTTCTTCTTCACTATTAAAACAACGCGCAGGACCTAAAAAAACAGTCATCTTGCTGTCCCTGATTTGAACAATCGCGCCTTCAGTCGCAATATTGCCTGACACCCCTTTAACTGAGCTTGATACAGAAATTGGATTTTCTGGCTTTTTTATAATCATGTGATTTGGTATAGGTAGAATTGGTGCTAAATTTTCTGAAATTGTATTCCCTGTAATGGTTATGCAGTGAGGGTGCAGATATCCATTTTCTGATAATGATTTAAGAGCTGCTGTGACCCCTCCACTAGCATGAAACTCATCAATAGAACATGTGCCAAATGGTTGAATATCTGTTATAAGTGGTGTTTGTTCACCAATGGCTAAAATATCATCTACATCAAATGCAATACCAGATCCAGATGCGATTGCAGGCAAATGGATGTAAGATTGTGTATCACAGCCTAGAGCAGCAATAATGGTTGCAGCATTTTCAAACGCATCTTTAGTTAAAATTTGGCTTGGCTTAATATTTTTATCGAGCAAGTCCATAAGTGTTTTTCCGGCTATATAGGCATTTTTTTCTCGCTCACTATCTGTGGCAGGTAGGGTTGCGATACACGGCAAGGTAAAACCAAGCGCTTCAGAAATACACGCCATACTGCTTAAAGAATATTGTGCTTTTATAGAGCCAGCAGATGGGCAAGAGTGCATCTCTAATTCCTGCATGCTACTATCGTTAATTCGCCCTATTAAATTATCTGCAATAGAATTAAACAAATCCTTGATTGTAATTAGGTGACCATTTTGAGTGCCAGGTAACATGCGCCCGCCAAAAATAACCATAGATGGAATATCTAGCCGTGCCATTGCCATTATCATACCAGCAAGTGACATATCGCACCCAGCAAATCCAATTAAGGCGTCAAATTCATGAGCACGTGCGGATAATTCAATTGAATCAGATATTATTTCTCTTGCAATAAGACTTGTTTTAGCGCCAGTACAATTTGTTACAGGTTCAATTGCTGCAGGCGCAATAGTAAACTCACGAGGAAAACCATTATAATCCCTGATAGCACGCTTTGCTTCTTGTGCCTGTCTTGCAAGTCCAATATTATTTGTCGAAAGTTCATTCCAACTCGTAACAACCCCTACCAAAGGCAGTTCAATCTCAGCTTTGCTTAACCCCATTGCATAGTAATTTGCTCGTTTGTCAGAAGCTTTTTTGTTGATTGCCATGTGCCTTGTTAGACATTTTTTAATTTTATTGCTGAATATATAATAATAAAATTAAGTCCTTAATTTTTAAATTTATTAGTTGGTTTAAAATCGGTAATTTGTGGCGTTCTAGGGTCACTAACAAACAAATCACTATTAGGATGCATACCAGCACCAAAAATTGCTGAAACAGCTGATTTTCTCATTCTATTCAACAAACGTGTGTCTGCTAGCCCAACATTTGGATGAACGCCAGTGCTTTGGTCTATCTCACTGAGCCATTTATCAGACCGGTGCTTAAATATTTCTGGGGTACTTAGCTCAAGGCAATTAATCTCATTGCTATTCAGACTTACTTCTATTGTATCTCCGTCTTCGATTAATGCAATAGGACCACCAATAGCTGCCTCAGGACCAACATGACCAATAACCAAACCAACAGAGCCGCCTGAAAAACGACCATCCGTCATTAGAGCAACTACAATATTTTTCTCTCTGCAAATAGCTGTGATTCGTGAAGTGGAATCTAGCATTTCTGGCATACCAGGTCCCCCTACAGGACCTTCATAACGAACAATAATCATATCGTTGTTATTTAGATCATTTGGTGTGCTATCCAAAAAGTTAAGCAGAGATTCTTCGCCATTAAATACTCTTGCGGAACCTGTGAATAAATTATTTTCAAGACCGCCTTCTACTCCCGCTAGTTTTAAAACAGCACTATGTTCAGGAGATAAATTACCTCCTAATAAACGCAGACCGCCTGTTTGTTTAAAGGGATTTTGAACAGAATAAATCACATCACCATCTGGTTTGTCAGGATTTAGGCTTTCCACTTGTTGCGCAAGTGTCATTCCTGTACAAGTAAGCGTATCGCCTGTTAATAATCCAGCATCCAATAAATCTTTAACAATCACCTGTATGCCGCCCTTAGCGTCAATATCAACCATCGAGTATTTTCCAAATGGACGCGCATTAACAATTACAGGCACGATCTTTTCAGATAGATGATTAAATTCATCAGAACTCATAATGTCTTTATAAAAATCTTTATATCCAGCAGCTCTTGCTATTTCAGGGGCATGCAACATAACATTTGTTGAGCCTCCGACAGCCATAGCAACAATTATCGCATTACGGATAGAATCCCGAGTTACAATGTCTCGTGGAGTGATGTTTTTATCAATTAAATTGGCAAGATAAGATACTAATTCTTCTGGAAAAACATCTAATCTTTTTGGGTCTTGAGATGCAGGGGATACCATATGTAATGGCTCCATTCCAACAACGCCAAGGAATGTTTGCATTGTGTTATAAGTAAACATGCCGCCGCAACTTCCAAATCCAGGGCAAGATTCCAGAGATATACGACGTTTTAGTTCATCATCATCACTTCCTGCAATTTGATAGCTACTAATTATGTCAATGGCTTCGCCATTTTGGGTATCTGTTCCAGGTCTAATAGAACCATCAGACATGATAATAGCAGGGCGATTATGTTCTAATACAGCAGCTAATGTGCCAACAGGCGGTTTATCACAAGCAACAACGGCAATAAGCCCTTCTAACCCAGACGCACTTAAATGCTCACATAGTGAATCATTTGTTACTTCCCTGCCTATAAGAGAATATCGCATCTCTTTAGTTCCATTTCGAATACCATCCGAAGTAGCAACTGTAAATTCAGGCTGTACTAACCTATATTTTAATTGACCATGCGCAAGACCAATACGGCTTCTCAAAGCTTCATGAATCGATTGAACCTTATTCAACACGCCAATATAGCATTGTGAATCACCTTTATTTCCGATAACCCCCACAGATGGCTCGTGGATTAACTCAACATCTGTTCCCAATTCTCTTGCAATACCAAATGTCTGCGAATTTCGACCAGGATTATTATCAATTAGTACGGCGCGTGTATTTTTAATCATTTTTTACTAAACCTCGAAAATGCTCTTTATCATGTTTATTCAATAACAATTTTAGCCAAGACGCTTTAATGCAGCCTGCAAGGCTTCTGCTTTGCTTTGTTCTTCCCTTAATCTTCTTTTATTTTCTTCAATTACCTCGTTAGGCGCTTTTTTAATAAATCCTTGATTAGATAATTTTTTACTTATTTTATCAATTTCAGATTCTGCTGCTTTAATTTCTTTATCGAGACGTGCTGCCTCTGCTTTAAAGTCTAGAATGCCTGTAAGAGGAAGCCCTATATCAAATCCATATAAATTTGAAATCGCTGTTTCTTCAGGAAAATCAGTGTTGATAAAAGCAATTATTTCTATTCTAGCCAGCTTTAAAATAGATGTTTCCATCGCCTCAATTACTTTAATTTGAGAATCTGTCCCTCCTCTGATGAGGAGTTTTGGTTTAGAGGATAAGGGAATATTCATTTCAGAGCGCACTGCTCTTATTTCTGATATCAAGTCAATCACCATTGATATCTGCGTTGCATCTGACCCAAGAGAAGTTGGCGTTGGCATTGGCTGTGTAATCAGTAAGTCAGTTGATTGGAAAATCTGCTCGTTTATTTCCTCTGTGATAAAAGGCATCATTGGATTCAAAAGGCAAATAGCCTCATGTAACACAAAAGCAGCAACTTGTTTTGTCTCATCAGATTCAGCTAAATCTGGTTTTATAAACTCAATATACCAATCACAATATAAGTTCCAAATAAAATGATATAATTTATCAGCAGCCTCGTTAAATCTATAATGTGTAATCGCATCACAAAATGCAGAATTAACTGTATCTAATTCAAATAAAATCCATTTATTTACGGGAAGAGATATAGTTTTAGGTCGTTCCACCGCACCATTTAGAGAATGAAATTCAAGAAATCTAGCTGCATTCCATATTTTAGTAGCAAAGTTACGATTTCCCTCAATTTTCGTCTCAGATAATTTTAGGTCCCTTCCCTGTGCTGCCATAGCCGCAAGTGTAAAGCGAAGTGCGTCAGAGCCATAGGTTTTTGTTACATCAAGTGGGTCTAACACATTCCCCTTTGATTTAGACATTTTTTGCCCTTTTTCATCTCTTACAAGGGCATGAATATACACATCTTTAAACGGCACCTCACCATCCATAAAATGCATGCTCATCATCATCATTCTAGCAACCCAAAAAAATATGATATCAAACCCAGTAACCAAAACATCGCCTGGATAATATTTTTTTAATTCTGTTGTTGTGTCAGGCCATCCCAAAGTTGAAAAAGGCCATAGGGATGACGAAAACCAGGTATCTAGCACATCTTCATCTTGATATAGTACAACCTGCTTGCCATAAAATTTATCTGCAGCTTGTTGAGCAGCAGCCTCAGATTCCTCAACAAATGCAGTCCCATCTGGTCCATACCAAGCAGGAATTCTGTGTCCCCACCATAATTGTCTTGAGACACACCAAGGCTGGATATTATTCATCCATTCAAAATAGGTTTTTTCCCAATGTTGAGGAACAAAGCGTGTTTTACCAATCTTCACAGCTTCAATTGCTGGCTTTGCAAGCGTTTTGGCATCCACATACCACTGATCCATCAGCCAAGGCTCAACAATCACTCCAGAACGATCCCCATGCGGCACCGAATGTATATTAGGAAAAATTTCGGCTAATAGACCAAGTTCATCTAATTCAGATAAAATTTTCTTTCTTGCATCAAATCTATCAAGTCCAACAAATCTATCAGGTGCATTATCATTAATGCATGCATATTGATCAAATATATTTAATAACTCTAAATTATGTCTGCGACCTACTTCAAAGTCATTAAAATCATGTGCAGGGGTAATTTTAACAGC